>JAULZL010000285.1:20099-35459 GCA_032117355.1 Candidatus Nanopelagicales bacterium | reverse complement strand
AGAACGAAGAATCGGCTTTGCGTAAGTTCGCCGTAGTCTCTTGCTGCTCCAACTGCAAGCGTAGGTTCCGCACTTCGTCGTCTTCGTCAGTGCTCTTTGTTCTCGTGAGGCCTTGCTTCTTCTTTAACACTGAGCCTAGTAGACCTTGGACACGCTTCAACTCGTTGTGGAGATCAGAATCAGGTTCGGGAGTTTCGATAGAAGAGGAGAGAGTCGATCGTTGCCTCTGTGGGGTGTTCATGGCGTTGCTATCATCCATTAGCGCGAGAAGGTCGTCGTCATCTTCTTTTCCCCATTCCATCTCGGCATCAGATGCATCCAGCAAATCTTCCGGGCGTGTAATGGCAGGAGGAGACGCGTTGCTTTTTAGAATGAGTCGCTCCATGGTTTGGATTGATTTGACTAATTCTTGTATTTCATCTTCATCAACTTCAGAGAGACTAGTGGTCATCAAAACTGTGCTGTGCGAGGATCCCGTCGCTTTGGCCTGTATTAATTGTTGCTGCTCACGAGCTTCATTCAATTGTCGACGAAGCTCTTCAATCTCTTCCTTGTACGATTGTAACAATGTCTTCTCGTCTTGAGATTCCTGAATCGTTGCCTTTTGTGGAATCTTTTTGGCGCGTGTAGCAAACTTGAGAGTATTGTGACTCTCTTCAATATGACTTACTAGCGGAGATACACAGCAAATCAAAACGATTTGGGCGTTCCCCGACAAGCTCGGTTGAAGTAGACGCGTCAACTTGCTATCTCTGTATGGAATATGTTGCCGCTTACTGTTTCCGCCGCTCTCCTCCAGCTCACTCAATTGATACACAATCTTTCCCAACGTCATGAGAGACTGATTGATGAAATGTCCTTCTTGTTGGCGCTCCGTGGAGCCAGTGAGTTTCACCGACTCTGATCCAGCCAAGTCGACCAAAGAGAGAGACGAAATGCGCACTTTCTTGTCCTGTACACCGTTGCTGGTGCCAACATGCTTACTTTCAATCCAGATCCTCACCAACGTATGTGATCTACTAGAATGCTGATTGAGATTGGTTGCTCCTGTTTGCCGCCGCGCTTCTCGCGCTTCTCCTCGCCGGACGGACGCTGCCGGACGGGCGGGCAGGATCGGTGTTGGGAGTTCTCGGCCTGATGCTTCTCGCCTCGTCGCTGTGGCTCATCTCTGACGCCACTCCCTTTCCCGGCCCATGGACTCTCCTTCCGGTGACAGGAACCCTCCTCCTCCTGCTATCAGGGACTCGTGCAACGGCCGCGAGCACTCGGCTGCTTTCCACGCGACCGATGGTGAAGATCGGTGACTGGTCGTACTCGATGTACCTGTGGCATTGGCCCTTCATCGTCTTTGCGGGACTTGTGTTTCCGGGCAGTCCTGCGGTACTGCTAATCGCGGCAGTGCTTTCCCTTGGACCAGCTCTGGCGTCCTATCGGTGGGTTGAAGCACCATTGCGCACGGCCTCGCTTGCGAGCAACGGAAGCAGATTGGCGATGGTCGGGGCATTCCTGGTGGTGCCGGTCGCGCTGGCCGGTGCTCTGGGAATCGCCTCAAGGAAAGATGTGTGGATCTCCTCTGCCTTTACACCGAGCATCGCCGCCTTCAATGACACACATCGACCACATGCAGCCTGGGATGACTGCCTCTCCACGGCAACGATGATGGGTCCGTCTGGAACCTTGCGAGACTGGGGCTCGTGCACGTGGAATTCCCAAGCGAGCGGAGTGCCGCTCTATCTCGTGGGCGACTCAAATGCTGGAATGCTCTCCGAAGCCCTTGAAGGCGCGGCAGCAGAACTAGGTTCGCCCCTCACCCTTGACTCAGCGGCGGCATGCCCTCTGCTCGACTGGTATATGTCCGGTGCGTCCGCACCGACGAGCCCCGCAACCATCTGTCGCGAGCATGTCGATCAGACGCTGAGGGCCCTTGACGAGGCGGACCCCGGGGTGGTGGTGATTGCCAACTCAGACCTGTACGTCTGGTCCGGTGGCTCCCAGGTGGGTTCAGCGCCGAACGAGATGAGCGATAACGGCGAGGACAAGGCGAAGATTTGGGAGGCAAGTCTGCGTAGGACCATAGACCGGCTCCAGTCGCATGGGCACCACGTCGTGCTCGTCCAGCCGATTCATCGATTCGAATATCCCAAGACCTGGGCACCGAGCGTCTGCACTGTCTTCCAGATCGCGCGAGAGGACTGCGAAGCGTCCATGCCGCTCAGCTACGTCGAGAACCTGCAACAGCCGACGAGGATGGCAATCGACAAGGTGGCGCGGGAGACGGACCTGCAGGTCGTTGATGTGCGCCCCTACCTCTGCGAAGGGCAGACCTGCGCAACCCGCAGGAACGACGGCTTTGTGCTGTATGCCGACCCAGCGCACATCTCCGTCCCCATGAGTCGAGAACTCATCCCGACGTTCGCGGAGGCCATCAACAACGCCGTCCGTTGACACCTCACCGGGCCGAGGCGCGTCAGAGGGAAGCCCCGGCGGCTACCCTGAACGCGTGTGCATGACTCGGCCGGCCACCAGCGAGAACCATTCCGATTTGCGGGCCCGCCATGACTGAACTGACCGTTTCGGGGGCGTGCCACCACGACTGTCCGGATACCTGCGCATGGCAGGTGACGGTTGTTGACGGGGTAGCGACAAAGTTGCGTGGCAGCGAAACCCACCCCGTGACACGCGGAACTCTCTGCCCGAAGGTGAACCGTTTCCTCGATCGGGTCTACCACCCGGAGCGCATCCGACAGCCACTCCGCCGGGTGGGGCCGAAGGGTAGCGGTGACTTCGAGCCCATCACCTGGGAGGAAGCACTCTCAGTGAGTGGCGGGCGCATTCGCCAGCTTATGGATGCCGGCCGTGCATCGTCGATCCTGCAGTTCTCCTTCGCGGGAACGCAGGGCATCATCCAGATGGGCATCATGATCGACCGACTGTTCGACACCATCGGTGCCAGCGACATCCGACGCGAGTTGTGCGGAACAACCGCTTCGGCGGGTGCCAGCGATGTGCTGGGGGTTCCCTTCGGCATCGATCCCGAGTCCCTTCGCCACGCGAAGACCATCGTGCTGTGGGGCACGAATACGCGGATCACCAATCGCCACCTGTGGCCCACCCTTGAGGAGGCGAGGGCGGACGGTGCGTTGATCATCGTGATCGATCCGGTGCGCACGGACACTGCTCGCGAGGCCGATGTGTTCTTCCAGGTGCGGCCAGGCTCGGATGTGGCACTCGTCCTCGGGCTGGTGCATGTCCTCGAACGAGATGGCCTGCTTGATCCCGAATGGCTGCGCGAGCGGACAACCGGCTGGGAGGAACTGCGGGACAGTGCGCGGTCATGGGCTCCTGAGCACGCCGCAATAGTGACTGGACTGGACGAGGAGCAGATCACCTGGCTCGCCCACCGGTTGGCAACCGCACGGCCGACCGGAATACGTGCCCTCATCGGTCCCGAGCACCGGGAGAACGGTCGAGAGATCATGCGGGCGATTGCAGCGCTCCCGGCCATCCTCGGATCATGGCGCGATGTCGGTGGTGGACTCGCTCGATCAACCCACGTCTGGCACTCAACTGCACTCGCAACGCCGACAGACAGGCCCGTCCGCCGATCCGTGAACATGGCACGCCTCGGTCAGGTGCTCTGCGAGCCAACGGAATTCGACCCGCACATCGACATGCTCGTCGTACACAACTCAAATCCAGCCGTCATCCTGCCGGATCAGAACCGAGTGGTTGCGGGCCTGGAGCGCGAGGATCTCTTCACCGTGGTCATCGAGCAGTTCATGACCGACACTGCTCGCTACGCGGACATCGTGCTGCCGGCGACCACGCAGGTGGAGCACCTTGATCTGGCGGATGCCTGGGGTCACTTCTACCTTGCGCTCAACCAGCCAGCGATTGCGCCGGTGGGCGAGGCATTGCCCAACACCGAGATTTCCCGTCGGCTTGCCAAGGCGATTGGGCTGGACGATCCGTTATTGCAGCAATCAGACGAGGAGCTCATCCGCGCCGTCCTTGATAGCGGTCACCCCTTTCTACAGGGCGTCACCTTCGAGAGTCTGGCATCGGAGGGCTGGGTCCGGCTGGCCGTGCCGGAGGGAACTCGACCTCATGTCGACGAACTCCCGGGGATACCCATAGCGTCGATGAGGCTGGGTCGACTTGAGCACCGATCGGGAAACGAGGCGATGGAAGCGATCAGGCCGGACCTTCCCTTGGCCCTCATCTCGCGCAAGCAGCACCCGAAGTTCCTGAATGCGAACTACGGAGGATTCCCGGCTCACCTCCCGTCATCCGGCGTTCCTTCGCTCCAGATCCATGGGCAGGACGCGCAGCCACGTGGCATCTCAACCGGTGACATCGTCCGCGTTCACAATGACCGCGGTGAATTGACCCTGCGGGCGGAAGTCAGCGAAGATCTGCAGCCAGGGCTGGTTGCCATCCCCTTCGGCTGGTGGCATCGAAGTTCCCCGGAGCGTCGCGCTGTCAACGCCCTGACGAATGCCACACTCCCCAACGACGATCGCGGATCGGCCTATTTTCACGACACCCGGGTTCAGGTCACGTTGATCGAGCCAAGGGCCGAGGGCTTGGAGCCTGGCTGACAGACGTGTCATAGCCTTTCGCCATGTTGGCAACAGATTCGCCCATTCACGGCATGGCAATCGTCATTCCCTGCTGGGACCTCGATGAGACTGTCGATTTCTTCCAGGATCACCTCGGATTTCGGATCGAGGTGATCTCCCCGGCAGACTCCCCGCGGACGGCTCTCATGTCCGGTCACGGGGCTTTGGTACGACTCCATCGAGTTGAGGGGTCCTTTGATCCTGGTGTCCTCGAATTGCTTTGTGAGGACGGCGCGAACGTCAACGCGCAAGGCCTCATCGCTCCCAATGGCACACGAGTACGACTAGTCCCGATGCAGCCCGAGGTCGCGCTTCCAGCACTCGACCAGTCCCTCGTTATCAGTCGACTGAGCAACGACTTCGGTACCGGTCGGGCGTCCATGCAGTATCGAGATCTGGTGCCTGATCGGCAGGGTGGGCGATTCATCGCTTCCCACATCAGGATTCCCAGTGGCGGGCCCGTCCCTGACTACGTGCATTTTCACAAGGTTCGATTCCAGATGATCTTCGTCTACCGAGGCTGGGTCAAGGTCGTCTATGAGGATCAGGGCGAGCCATTCGTCATGCAGGCGGGTGATTGTGTTCTGCAACCGCCAACGATTCGACATCGGGTGCTGGAAAGTTCTGATGGTCTCGATGTGATCGAGATCGGTTGCCCAGCGGAGCATGACACCGTCGCGGAGCACACCATCACCCTGCCTACGGGGCAAACGATCCCTGACCGCGATTTCGGCGGTCAGTTGTTCAGCCGCCATGTGGCCGCGTCAGCGCCATGGACCCCCTTCCGCTTTGATGGATTCAGCCAGCAGGACTGCGGCATTGGTGCGGCAACTCACGGCCTCGCCGGCGCACGAGTTTTTCGGCCCGAAGGTGCGGACTCCACCCCGATGGCAGCAATCGACAACGAGTTCCTCTTCACCTTCATCCTTGATGGCGAAGCCGAGCTCGTTCTGGAGGGCCTCGACACCCAGCGGCTAGGCGCAGGGGATTCCTTCATCATCCCGGCCGATCAGCGCTACGGACTCTCCGGAATTTCTGCCGACGCGAGATTCCTCGAGGTATCGCTGCCCGCCGATCTGCAACCCCGGGTGTAGGGCTACCGGCGACTTCTGATTGGTGAGCAGGGATCTAGGAGCCGACTGAGCGCAGACCTGACTGGAAGATTTCGAGGAAAAGATCGACATCCTGCCTGGTCAGAATCATCGGCGGCTTGATCTTGAAGACGTTGTTGTCAGGGCCATCGCTGGATAGCAGTACCCCGTGATTGCGGGCATGCTCGATCATGTCGGACACCTCACGTGTCGCGGGTGAGTCGTCCCGCATCAGTTCAATCCCGATGAAGAGACCGTGGCCTCGCACATCGGCGATCATCGGATGCGCCTTTGCAAGACTGCGAACTTGCTCTGTGAGGTAGGCACCTATGTCAACTGCATGGGCTTGAAGTCGTTGGTCGTAGACCACGTCGAGGACGGCTTGCCCAATCGATGCGCTGACGGGATTGCCACCAAAGGTGTTGAAGTACTCCATCCCGTTGTGAAAGGACGCTGCGACCTGCGGGGTGGTGACCACGGCGGCAAGCGGATGCCCATTGCCAAGTGGCTTTCCCATGGTGACTATGTCGGGTACGACATCGTGCAATTCGAAGCCCCAGAACTTCTCGCCCACGCGTCCAAGTCCGATCTGAACCTCATCCGCTATGCAAAGCCCGCCTGCTGCACGGGTTTGCTCGTAGGCAGCGGCCAGGAATCCCTCAGCGAGCGTCACCTGGCCTGCGGTACTGACAATCCCCTCCGCGATGAAGGCTGCAAGGGGTTGATCGAGAGTTGCAAGGGTCCGTGCAAAGTCCGCTGCGTAGGCGGCGCCAGCACTCGGCCCGGTGTGCCGGCCACGAAAGGCATCGGGAAGATCGGCAACTCGGACATGAGACGGTGCTCCCTCGCCGCCTCTTCCAAGGAACTTGTACGGGCTGATATCGACCACGCTGGCCGTATGGCCGTGATACGCATGCTGAAGTGAGATCCAGCCGCGTGCCCCCGTGTGAGCGCGTGCCAGTCGAATCGCCAGGTCGTTCGCTTCGCTCCCGGAGTTCACCAGGAATACGACCGACAGGGGATCGGGGAGGGTCGCTGCGAGGCTTCTGGCGTACTCAAGTACTGCGTCATGCAGGTATCGGGTGTTGGTGTTCAGGGTAGCCATCTGCCGAGCGCCAATACCGACGACGTATGGATTCCCATGGCCAACATGGGCCACGTTGTTCACCAGATCGAGATAGCGATTGCCGTCCACATCGAAGAGGTAGGCGCCATCTCCTCCGACGATATGTAGAGGTGAGCGGAAATTGAGGCTCAGATTGCGCGATAGCCGGACGGCCCGCTGGTCTCGCATGGTTCCCGTCGTCGGGCGTGCGTGCGCATCCGTCCCGGTAACCAGGCCCAGTGCAAGATTCGGATTGGGACAGATGCTCCGCCAGACGGAGATCTCATCGCGATTGGCGACACCTGGCACTCCTGTGCCCATGCCACATAGGTCCGTGAAGAACTGCAGGTGCACGTGGGGAGGCCAGCCCACATTCTCCTCGGGCGAACCCATGGTGGCGATCTCTTCACCGGCCATGACCTGACAGCCCACTCGCCACTGGGCCATGGACTCGCGGGATAGGTGGCCGTAGAGGCTCCAGAATGGAATGCCATCAGTCGTCTCGTGGCGCAGGATTATTACCGGTCCATAGTCGAGGTGGGTTCTTCGATCCTCGAATGCCTCAATGACTCCGTCGTAGGCTGCGTAAACCGGTGAGCCCTCGGGCCGGAAGAGATCTAGGCCAAGATGAACTGTCCGCGCCTTGCCGGAAGTGAAGGCGTCATCGGTATAGACATCGCGATCCTCTCCGTATCTACCAACCGCGACATCGGATTCGGCCAATGCCTGCTGTGCGGAGATGTACTCAGCACTCCTCGGTGTCGTTGATCCAATTGACCAGTCGATGACGAGGGGATTCCGACAAGGGGCAACCACGGGGTACCCGTGATTCGCCTGAAGGAAGGCGCGTACCGCCCGTGATGTCGGGCTTGGCTCGTATCCGCACGCATCACGTAGTCGAGCGAGAACCAATGCTGGGGATAGGGCGCACAGGTCAAGAAGTAGTTGAGGGACGGCTCCCTGGCTGATGAGCAGGTAGTCGTTGGCTGGGTCCACCGAGTGTTGAATCGCGGAGTTGACCACGCTCATTGCCAGCCGGACCTTCACGAGGGGGAAGAGAAGAGCGAGTTCCTCGACCTCCAGGGGAGAATCCAGGTGGTAGCCACGCAGGATCGGGAGAATTGCCTCGATTGGGTCACGCTCGCCGATGGCCGCGTACGCCATCGCAATGGCAAGGCCTACGACGCGAGGGGCCAGGACGATGTCGCCGAAGTCGATCAAGGTCACGGCAGGGTCGTCGACGATGATGTTGTACTCGTTGGCGTCGTTGTGGATGAGCTGCATCCGGAGTTGATTCACCTGCGGAAGATGGACGAGGGCGAATTCGTTCAACACCTCCGCGCAGGCGCTTCGAACCTCGTCAACTGCGACCAGGGGCAGGGATTCACGTAGGTTGCCAGCCTGGAGCATGTTCCACCCGAATGGCCGAGTCAGCACCGTCAACTCGTCCTGCGAGAGGTCAAATTCACCGAGGCACCGATCCACTTGGGCAACGATCGAGCCCAGTGCAGTCAGTTGATGGGCGCCTATCGCGGACTGCGACCATGGAAGGCCATCCACCCATGAGAGGAGGCGGGCGACTCGCCCGTCTGGCAGGTCAATGAGCTCCGTATGTAACACGATCGGGCCCGGCACCCCTCGTGATTGCAGGTGTCGAAGGGCCCGATCCTGAAGCGCGAGCCAGTCACGCTGGCCCGGCTGATACACCTTTAGCACTGCGCGATGTTGCCCTGCGGTGACCAGCGCATTGAGATCGCGTTCGCCGGGGAGTGCAGACAACTCGGCCTTGCTGTCAACGTCATCTGAGAAGTACTGGCTCAGAATCGCCCGGAACTCAGCCTCCCGTGCCCACGCGTCGCCAGAGTTCATTCCCAGCCTCCCGGCACCATGTGCGCGCTAGTTGCCCCATCCGTGATCCGGCCACATGCCCGTCCCTGAGTCGCGGAACAAGCATCCCACCGCAGCCCGGCTGGCGCCGATGAGTTGCGATCGAAACCTGCTGACCCGCCCGTCAGACGTTCAGCGCGAGCCAGGTGGTCATGAGTAGTACAGCCACGCCGCCAAGCCGATACATCCCCGTGAATGACGGACGGCAGTACCAGCGGGTGTCACCTTCATCTGGCTCTCGTCCGAATGCGCCGAGTACGTCGAGGAGGAGCCCGGGGACAGCCAGGATGACGAAGGAGAGTTGGGCGAATTCCGCGGTCTGGCCGAATGCACTTGCGACCGCCGCCGCAATGACGCCACCGACGATGAGCATGAGGCCCAATTGAGGTAGCCCCAGGGGGAGTGCTTGCCACAGGCGCGGCGAATTTGGCAGGCGGTCCTCGACGAGGCGCAGCAGGTTCGGAATAGTGAAAAAGAGGGCGGCAACCCACAACTGCCAGACGTTTCCGATGAAGGCTGCCGAGACGAGCAGAAACAGCCCGGCGCGCATGAGTGTTGAGATCAGGATCTGCGCCGATCCGGCGTCAGGCCGGTTGTCGGGGACTACCGTTGCAAGCCGCTCCGGATACCAGCGCGCCGCGGCCTCTTCCGCGAGGACGTTCACGATGAGAACTCCGAGCACGAGAAGCGCGAGCAGGCTAGCGTCGTTTCCTATCGGAAAGTCGTATCCACCCAGTCCGGGCAGGGCCCCCACGATGCTGAGAGTTATCCACCCGCCCATGAGCGGCACCACCACAAGGTCGGTTACGCGTTCCCACCACTCGGCGGGCGTGCGAGCGGCCGATCGCCGAGTGTCGCGAAACGACGAAGCCATAAGGCCCGGTCCCATGATGAGCAAAGCGATGCCAAGCATGGTGCGCACGCTTGCGAGATCGACTATTCCCCCGGAGGCGATCACCCCAATGCCGAAGGCAAGAAAGGCGAGGAGACCAGCAAGCGAGTCGAGGACGCCGATGACCAGGAGGGCAGCCATCAGAGCAAGGGCCGGTGGCTGAGCGACCCCGCCGGTGTCGATTGCGCTGGCGATACCGAGGCCAATCCCGGCAAGTGGGAGGAGCAGACTCAGGCTCCCGAAGATGGCGCGCCATGCTCCTGCGTCATCGATGGTTCGCGCGAGCAGAGGACTCCTGGGCGCAACGGCCAGGATTGAGACGTACGAGAGTTCATCGGTCAGGGCCGTACCGGGGAATCTATGAGTGCGTGACAGGTCACCAGCGCTCTGCCCCCTTGGCTGGAACTTGGTGCGCCAACCGCGGTTGTGGAAGATCTCGATTTCCTCATCGAAATCGGCCCGATCATCGACATCCCTGGTCCCGCCGCCTCGCTTGCGGCGCTCTTCCACCTTGGCGTCCACACCTCCGCCGCCGGAACCACCCCCGGAACCACCGCCGGAACCACCCCCGGATGAGGATCCACCGGCCACCGCCGCCCCGAGAGCCGTGGCAAGGGTGAGTGCTGCGATTGACGTCGTGACGACGGCGGCGGGAGCGTCAAGAGCATTGACTGGAGCGAATGCGGGCGCCATCGCGGCGACCTTGTTTTGTTGGGCGGGTTCGCTGGCTGGTGACGACGGTGTCGGCAGATTTGCCGGTGCAATGGGGCCGGTCACCTCACCGAAGGTCCCGTCCGGCGCGACGGTGAATCCCACGCCGGATTCAACCGCGACACCCAGGGAATCGGTCCCACGGAACACGACGGTGTGAGCGCCGGGGGGCAGGTTTGCTGGCAGGTTGGCGCTCGCGATGAAGCCACCCGTGGAATCAGCGATGCCGCTCGAGAGAACCTGTGGCTCCGAGTAGACCACCAACGAGAAAGATGAGGACGGAGCCAGGCCACCACCGGATGCGGCAACGGTCACGGATGCGATAGGTGAGCCGGTGGTGCCGTTGATGGAGATCGCGGGCGAATCCATGGCGGCTGATGGTGAGGCCTCCGCACTCGCCGGGTCTGTTGACTCGTCCGTCAGTTCCTCGTCTGTGAGGTCCTCATCCGTCAGTTCCTCGTCTGTGAGGTCCTCATCCGTGAGGTCCTCATCCGTGAGATCCTCGTCGGTGGAATCCCGGAAATCTTCGTCGTCGCCTTCGTCACTCTCAGGTTCATCGGTCTCGTTGTCGGCGGCATCATCCGGGGCAGGATCGTCGGGTTCATCGGTGGCTTCCGCAGGATCGTCCGTCTCGGCAGGTTCGGTGGCAGGCACGTCAGTGGCGGGCTCCGCCGGTGGGTTGTCTGCGGGCTCATCGACACCGCTCGGTGCTTCGTCTGCTGGCGCAGGACCGCCCTCGTCTTCGCCAATCACTGCGGTCACGGGAACTCCGGCGAAGGCCAGGGCCGCAGGCAGAGCCAGCGTTGTGCTCACGATCAAGCCGCCAACAAGGAACGCTCCAATGCAGGCGATCCGAGCCCAGTTTGTTGAGGCCTTGCGTCGACCATGTGAGCCTGGCACGAACTCTCCCTACCTGCTGACTGTCACGGGCGTACAGAGCCTAGTCGGAAGGATCGCTGACAAACATGACAGCAATACCCGTATTTGCACCTCGATCCGGCCCGATTTGCAGACCCCGTCCCTCGGAGGATTCCGACAAGTGGATGCCAGGGATCGGTGCGATTCCGTTAGGGTTCGCCATAACAAGGTTCTCCGGGCTCCTCCCGGCTTGCTCGCCATCGAAGGTCTCCACCCGTAAATGATTGGGGAGAAGTAGCAATGGTCAAGGTCTGTCCAGCTGGACACGGGCGAGCACCATGGCCGGCGCTGCTTTGCGGCTGAGCACACCTTCCGGCTGGACGAAGACGGCAAACTCGGGTGCGTCGCGGGGGCCGAGGGCACGCGTCGGCAGGACATCGGGAGCGCTGCTGCCCTATGGCCAACGCGGGCGATCACGGTCGAGTGGGTGCCGCCCATCATGAGCAGCGTCGTCATCGTGGGCGCGGGCCTTGGCGGCTTGAGGGCTGCAGAGGCGCTGCGTACCTCTGGTTACCAAGGGCCAATCACCGTTATCGGTGACGAGCCGCACCTGCCGTACAACAGACCGCCGCTGTCCAAGGAGGCCCTTGCCGGTGGGGTGGATATCGCTTCGCTGGAGTTTCGTCGCAGGTCGAATGTCGATGACGTGAACTGGCACCTCGGCTCGGCTGCGGTTGCGTGTGACCTCGCTGAGAAGATGGTGACCTGCGCGGACGGAACGACCTGGGAGTTCGACGGACTCGTGGTCGCCTCCGGCATCCGACCCCGTCGCCTTCCGATACCCGGGCCGGAGCAGGGTCGATACGTCCTTCGAACCGCAGCGGATGCGATCCGGCTGCGCGATGTCATCACGGTCGAGGCCAGGGTCATCATCATGGGTGCGGGCTTCATCGGCTGTGAAACCGCCGCCACCGCACGCACGCTGGGCGCCGAGGTTTCCCTCGTCGCCATCGATCAAGAGCCGATGATCCGACCACTTGGCACTGAACTCGGGGCCGCGATGAAGCGTCGCCATGAGGCGCGCGGGGTGCGCTTTCACCTCGGCTACAGCATCGCGTCATTCCAAGGTGACAGGCGGGTGCAAGCAGTGTCACTGAGCGATGGCACGGAATTGCCCGCCGATGTCGTCATCGAGGCGGTGGGATCGGTTGCGAATACTGAGTGGCTGGACGGAAATGGTCTCGATCTGTCGGACGGAGTCCTCGTCGATAGCTCCATGCAGGTGGCCACGGACCTGGCAGCCGTTGTCGCGGTGGGCGATGTAGCCCGGCATCCCAATGCCCTGTTCGGTGGCATCCCGCGACGTATCGAACACTGGAACATGCCGACGGAGACCGGCCGTCGCGCCGGGCAGACCCTCGCCGCGCTTCTGGCCGGTCAGGAACCGGATCGTGGGCCTTTCACTGCGATGCCTTCCTTCTGGTCAGATCAGTTCGAAACCAAGGTTCAGTCCTTCGGGATGCCCGGCCCGGCGACCCGAACCGAGGTAACAGACGGCAACGTCGACGGCCCCTGCATCGTTGAGTACTCGGATGACTCGGGTCTGGTTGGCGTTGTCGGCCTGGACCGGACCGCCGAGTTGGCTCCCTATCGAAAGCAGTTGATGTCCCGGGCCTGACATCAGTCGGCGATGACGGTGACGCGGGTGATCCCCGGGTCAGTGAAGAGGTCGTATTCGTCGGTACTGCGAGTTGAGAACTCAGTCACGATCGCACCCTCGGGACCGGCTTGGAACCAGTGCAGGGTGTCCGGGTAGATGGTGTGCTGATCGCCGGCCTGCAGCACGATCTCGTGCCATGCGGTGTAGACGCCGAGTTCACGACGCTTCGGCTGCGCCTTGGGGTCAGGCGTCGGTTCACCTTCGACGTAGAGGTAGACCATCCCCTTGCGGCACCGGAAAGTCTCCTCCTTGCCCTGCTCGTTGCCGACCGAGACGTGCCGATGTTCGGGGCAGGTCTGGTGCGGCAGTAGGACGATCTCCTTGGCACAGACCCGCTCGGTGTTGACGTACACCAGCAACTGAATACCGATGTTCTCGAGGTCGGACAGTCCGAAGTCGGAGACTTCCAGTCGCGCCTTCTCCGCCTGGGTGAGGGCAATACCTGCCTCTTCCATCGCCTGCGCTGTCTGGTGCTGAGATTGGGCGATTTGCTCCCGGGTCAGCATTACTCGATCACCTCTCCGCTCAGGCCCACATACGCAATCAACGCACCGGTTTTCAGGACGTCACCGGGCTGAGCCAGGATGCTCAGGAGGATTCCCTCTTCTGCGGACTCAACGTCCACCTGCGCCTTGTCGGTCTCCACGCACAGCAGCGGTTCCGCGACGTCGACGCGATCGCCAACGGACTTGTACCAGGAGACGATTTCCATCTCGTCGGATGTCTGCCCCAGAGCGGGCAGTCGAATCTCAAAGGCCATCACATTCCTCCTTCGTCATGAGCCCTGGCACAGAGCGCGAATCTCCTGGACGATCCGAGCCTGGCTCGGCACAACGGCCTGTTCCAGGACGGGCGCGACGGGCAGTGGGACATCACGGGCCGCGATGCGCCGGATGGGGGCTCGAAGGGATGCGAAGCACGTGTCGGCAACCACGGCGGCAACCTCGGCCCCCCAGCCACCGGTCAGGGTGTCCTCGTGTGCAATGACCAGCCGCCCCGTCTTGCCGATCGACTCGAAGATCGTTGCCGTGTCCAGGGGCTGCAGCGAGACCGGATCGATGACCTCGCAGTCAATGCCTTCAAGGGCGAGTTCTTCGGCCGCGGCCAGGCACCGGTACAGGGTCAGGTGGGTTGAGATCACCGTCACCGAGGTTCCTGGTCGCTTGACGACCGCCTTGCCGATCGGAAAGAGGTACTCCTCGGTGGGCACGTGTGCGGTGAGGTCCATCCCACCGGCGGACTCGCGGCCCTTACTGCCGTACAGGAGTTTGTGCTCAAAGACCAGAACGGGATCGTCATCCCGGATCGCACTCTTCATGATGCCCTTAGCGACATAGGCATCGGACGGGCACACCACCTTCAGGCCGGGGACGTGGATGAAGTAGCTCTCGGGCGACTGACCGTGCTGTGCCCCGCGATTGGCCGTGCCCACCGGACAGCGCAACACGAGCGGCACCTTGAGTTTCCCCCCGGACATGTAGCGCATTTTCGCGGCCTGATTGACGATCTCGTCCATGCACTCAAAGATGAAATCGGAGTACTGGAGGTCCGGGATCGGTCGCATCCCCATCATTGCCGCGCCTACCGCGGCACCGGCGATCGCCTTCTCGCTGATGGGCGTGTCGATGATCCGTTCGTGGCCGAAGCGCTCAGGCAGCCCGAGGTAGACCCCGAAGGCGCCGCCAAAACCACCGGGGATGCCGATGTCCTCGCCAATGAGGAAGACCCGCTCGTCGCGTGCCATCTCCTCCGCGATGGCCTCCCGAATGGCCTCACCGATGGACAGCCGCCGCTCCTCGCTCATGACCGAGCCCCCATCGTCAGGGCGGCACCCAAGGGCATGGCGTAGGCATCAGTGAAGGCTTGCGACACATCGGGGTCGGGGGACTGCCGGGCAAACTCCACTGCGTCGGCAATCTCCTCGTCCACCTCGACTCGAATCGACTCGAGGTCATCCGCCGTGCCGAGTCCGGCTTCAGTGATTCCCGTGCCCAGGCGGTCGATGGGGTCGAGTTCCTTCCACTGCGACTCCTCCTCCTTGGCCCGGTACTTGCGTGCATCCCCACGGCTATGACCGGCGAACCGATATGTCTTGGCCTCTATCAGTGTTGGCCCACCACCGTCAGCGGCCCGAGCGCGCGCGATGCACATGGCGGTCCGCACAGCGACGACGTCCATGCCATCGACCACGCAGGATTCGATCCCGTAGGAACGCACTCGCTCGGCAACCTCGGGCACGAGTGTGGTCAGGTGGTACGGGGTGGACGCTCCGTAGAGATTGTTCTCGCAGACGTACACGATCGGCAGGCTCTGCACCGCCGCGAAGTTCAGACCCTCGTGGAAGGCGCCCTCATTCGTCGCCCCTTCCCCGAAGAAGCATGCCGCGACCTGACCTGACTTCTGCATCTTGAATGCCAGGCCTAGACCGCTCACGACGCTTACCCCGCCCGCGACAATCGCAATCGCGGGGATCA
>JAULZL010000285.1:0-20089 GCA_032117355.1 Candidatus Nanopelagicales bacterium | reverse complement strand
TCCACCCTTTCCTGCGCAGCAGCCGGTCGCCTTTCCGTAGAGCTCAGCGAGGGCGGCCCGCATGCTCACCCCCTTTGCCAAGGCGTGTCCGTGTGGCCGATGGGTCGAGGTGATCCAATCGGCCGACTCGAGCGCGGCACATACGCCTACGGCGACCGCTTCCTGACCCTGGTACTGATGAACCGTCCCCGGGAGTTCCCCCTTGAGGAACAGTTGATAGACCTTGTCCTCAAAACGACGCAGCCGCAGGATCCCGCGGTACAACCCAAGGGCATCTGGTCGATCGAGGCCGTGCACATCGATGGGCGTGGTCATGCAGGCACCCTAGTCAGTACGGCCGATGCCTGGCCGGACGAGCCGTAGAGGCGCATGAAGCCCTGAACGGCCGCAGTGATCGGGGCCTTGCCAGGCACCAGCAGGTCGGTCTGCTTATGCGAGCCGACGATGTCATGCACCGACTCGGTGCCGGTCAGCTCGCCTACCCGCTCGATCAGGCCCTGCAGGAACGCCGCCTTCAGTCGCGTCCCAATGTTGAACTTGGCCACTCCCGAGGCAATCGCTGCGGCAACGTCCTCATCGGGAAAGCCTGTCCCGCCATGAATGGCGAGCGGGACCTCAACGGACTGGTGGATGTGCTGAAGGCGCGGTAGGTCGATGGTCGCCTTGCCGGTCGTCAGCAGGTGGACGTTGCCGACCGCGACCGCTAGGCAGTCGACTCCGGTACCGGCGACGAAGTCCCGGGCCTCGGCCGGATCCGTCATATAAGCGTGATCGTCCTCGATCTGATCTCCGATGAAGTCCGGCAGGCTGCCGAACTCGGCCTCTACGGCCACGCCTGCGGGATGAGCCACCGCCACGAGTTCGGCAACAGCCTCGAGGGCCTGCTCGACGGGCCACCGATGGCTGTCGATCATCACGGTGTTGAAGCCGGATTCGATGCCGACGATCGCCTGTTCAAGGGTGTGGGTCTCGTTCAGGATGAATGACACGGGCACCTCGCAACCCTCGAGAAGAGCGCGTCCGCTGGCGCCGAGGAAGGCAATGCCTCGGTGGTTGAGCCAGTCATCTGCCAGCATGGTGGCCCCGAAGCCGACGATGACAGGCGAGGACTCGTTTACCGCTGCCTCCAAGACGGCCTCGAAGGAATAGCTATCCCAGCTCTCGAAGTAGCCGACGGCATAGCCGCCCGACTGCGCGTGCTCCAGTAGGTGGGGGAGCGGGACGAGGGGCATCGAGATCTCCTTGGGTCAGCGTGCGGTGTGATGGATCCTGACATGGGGCATCTGATCGATGGCCTCGGCCAAACTGAACAAGGTCCCGCTGCAGCCAAGACCTCGGCATACGGAGGCGCCCACGGCCGCCGCGAGTCGCAAGGCTTCGTCGATCGACCATCCTCGGGCCAACCCCACGATGAGTCCCGCCGTGAACGCATCACCCGAACCGGAACCGTCGACGAAGTCCACCGACAGCGGGCTGACCTCGATCAGTTGTGTGCCGTCGACGTAGGTGGCTCCTTCGGCGCCCGAGGTGATGACGACGCTGGAACAGCCGGCATCGAGGAAGGCATCCGCCTGCTCGCGTGGATCGGTGAGGCCGGTCAGCACCTCGGCCTCATCGCGATTGGGCAGGAAGCAGTCGACGTACGGCAGGAGGGGGATGACGGACTCCATCCCGGGAGCCGACCCATGCGGGATGGCAACGTCAAGGATGACCTGAGTCCCACGGCGATGGATGCGTGAGAGGACATCCCCGAGATCCGCGGCCAGGAGGCCGGGGAGCAGCAGGTACCCACCCACGACCAGGATCAGTGCGCCATCGGCGGCGCGGTCCACGTCCGCTGCCGTGAAGTGGGCGTTCGCTCCGAAGTAGTGCAGGTATCGGCGATCCTCACCGAGGACCGGGAGGATCACCGTCTGCGAGGTCGCGGACTCGATAGTTCTGGCGACCGCGGTGGTGTCTATTCCAAGGCTGGAAAGCTCATCCATAGCCTGCTGGCCAAGGGCATCGGCTCCAACCGTGCCTGCTACCCGGGCTGAGACTCCAAGGCGGTTCAGGGCAACGGCGGTGTTGACGGCGCAGCCACCCGCCTGGTGCAGGGGGGCTCCGATGGCGAGCAACTCGCCCGGCTGGGGGATCGCACTGACGGGCGGCACGAAAGTGTCCGCAACGATGATTCCGGCGCAGACGACAGCGGCGTCGCCCAGAACGTCAGGTCTGGACATCGCCGGCGCGCTTGGCAACCATGCCTGCGGACTCTACCGGCGGATCGCTCCGTCGGAGAGGTACTTCGCGCCGTACCCTTGAGGCATGACACAACTACCCGAGGCCGTCAAGGCCTGGCTGGACGCCCCCGAATTTGCCACCATTGCCACGATCCTGCCCGATGGTCAACCGCATCTTTCGGTGGTGTGGGTCGAACGTGACGGCGATGAGGTCCTGGTATCCACTGTCGTCGGCCGCCGCAAGCATGCGAACCTGACTCGCGATCCCCGAGTTGGCCTGCTGGTATTCCCCAAGGACAACCCCTATTCATACGTGGAGATCCGGGGCACGGTCACCATGACCGAGGTCGGGGGCCGAGAGCTCATCGACCGATTGGCTGCGAAGTACCAAGGTCTGGATCGCTACGCCTACGACGATGGCACCGACAACGTTCGCGTCGTGGTGCGTGTACACCCCATCAAGGTGGTCTCGCTTAATCGCTAATCGCTAACCGCTAACCGCGAGCCGGAAGAGCAAAGGAGAAATCGATGGGTGATCTGGTTAGGGCAGCAGTGCTGGTCGCTCCGGGCCGATATGAAATCGAAGAGTTCCCTCGCCCGAGTCTGCCCGACGGCTCACTTCTGATGCAGATGGAGTTGTCCGGCATCTGCGGTACTGACAAGCACACCTACCAGGGTGAGACCAAGCAGTACGCGGGAACTCCAGCCGAAACGGATACCCCGTTCCCGATCATCCAGGGTCATGAGAATGTCGGCATCGTCTCGGAGATAACCCCGCTCGCCGCGAGCGGCCTTGAGTTCTACGGCCGCACCCTGAAGGTCGGTGACCGGATCGCCATGTGCCCGGACATCATCTGCGGAAAGTGCTACGAGTGCACGCACGTCATGGGCTACGTGTGGTGTGAGCACAGTGACTGCTACGGCAACTCGTACACCTCGGCGGAATGGCCGCACCTCATGGGCGGATGGTCTGAGCAGATGTACATCCGGCCAGACACCTTTGTCTACAAGGTCCCCAGCGGCCTCTCGCCAAAGGCAGCCGTGCTCGTCGAGTTGATGGCCTGCGCCGCATCCCTGGACAAGTTGAAGGAGTTCTCCTCGATGTCACACGAGGGCTTCAACTCGGGTGACACCGTGGTCGTCATTGGCAGTGGGCCGCTCGGGCTGCTTCATGTGGCAAAGGCGGACATGATGGGCGCTGGCCAGATCATCGCGACAGACCTGAGTGAGACCAGGCTCGCCTTTGCCAAGCGGATGGGTGCCGACGTCACCATCAATGTGCTGTCCACATCAGCCCAGGAGCGGATCGATACGGTGCGCGAGCTGACAAGGGGTCGCGGTGCGGACGTCGTCCTGCACATGGCAAACACCCCCGCCTCCTTCGTGGAGGGAATCGAGATGCTCAAGCGCGGCGGGATGATGCTGGAGATGGGGAACTTCGCCGACACCGGCGAGGTCTCGATGAACATCCACCGGCATGTCTGCAGCAAGAACATCAGGCTGATCGGCATCACGAATCATCCGTCCACCGGCTATGGCCCCGCACTCACCCTGATGGAGCGCTTCGCTGACCGCTACCCATTCGAGGACATGGTCAGTCATCAGTATCTGCTCGAGGACGTCGATGCGGCCATGCAGATGAGCATGCAGCCGACGAGCCTAAAGGTGGCGATGGCGCCCAACGGCCTGTTGCTCTAGCTTGCCTCGGTCCGTGACGTTGAGTGGCTAGGTCCTCACCTGACGCGAACCCAGACCAAGGTTCCTTTGGTTTTCTTGCACACGAGCTTCTTGCCGTTGGCCTTTGCCGTGGCACCGGCTTTGCTACAGGTGGATCCGGCTGTTGCCTTTGCTGTGCCGAGGGTGACGACTCCGCTGGTGATCCGTGACGTGTTGTGGTCCCCGCCGTCGGCGTACCCGAACCACACGCGCACCTGGCCGTCGACGATCTCGACACTCGGGTCCAGGACGGAGTGCCCCGCGGGGGCATAGAGAGAGGTCGTCCGTGGGGTCCAGTTGAGTGCATCGGACGAGCTGAGGATTTGCAGTTCCTGAAGTCCCCCCTGAGAGGGGTTCCCGGTCGTGGACCCGATCATGAGGAAGGAGCCGTCCGGCATCTGGATCGGTGCTGGATCCACCAATTCCTCGTCGTCAGCGATGATGCCATCGCGGATAGACCAGTTGAGGCCGTCCCCGGAGGTGCCGATATGCACGCCGTGCTTGGCTGAGCGCTTGTTGAAGTACAGGAAGTAGCCCCCGGCCGACGTCTTCATCACATGGGGGACCCCACAGCCAAGGTCGTCGAGCAGGACGGTGGGCTGGGTCGTCCAGGTGACGAGGTCGTTCGAGGTTGCATACCGCAGCCGCTTGGATCCAGGAGTGCATGGCGGTGCGGGGCCAGTGCCCTGCCCGGGCACCGCTTCTGCAAAGTAGAGCCGGTAGTCATTGGGACCCATCTTCACGATGGACCAGTCGAAACCCATCGGAAGCCGTGCATTGGTCACGGCCGTCCACGTCTTGCCGTCCTTGGATGCGTATTCGGTGGGCGGCATCGCCGTGGTTATCAGGTAGTAGGTCGCGGTCGCCTCGTCGTAGTAGACCTCGGGGGAGACTCCGGGCGGTGCTGTCCCATCGGGAGGGGTGGTTGCAATCGTTGCTCCGGCAATGGTCGCGGGCGTTGCTGACAGAATCGCGGCATTTGCTGGAGCCGCCAGGGCCGCGATCATCCCGATGGTGACCACCGCAGTGCCGAGGCGCCGAAGCCTGATTCGTTGAATGCGCATGACCTATCCCTTCGCATCGAGCTGCGTGATGTCCCCGCTCGCTCTAAAGGTCGTGAAGATACACCTGCATTCACTGTTCAAGGGTTGACATCCCGAACTTCCCAGCGACAGCCTTCCGGTGACCTTCTTGGGACACCCTCCCGGTGGCTTCGGTGCCCCTCCGGTATGCGACGAGCGGTCGGGGTATTGCCCTAGTCATGGTCCGCGGCTTGGTCCCCTAGTCTTCGTGCCACTGGACGAACGGACGACCGGGAGCGTGACCTGATGACCTTTGTCTCTGACTTTTCTGAAGGATCCCGTGATGACAAGGATCTGCTTGGCGGCAAGGGGGCAAACCTTGCAGAGATGACCCGGCTGGGCCTCCCGGTACCGCCCGGATTCACCATCACGACCGAGGCCTGCCGAGAGTTTCTGGCCGCTGGCTCCGAGCCCGGTGTCCTGCGAGTTCAGGTGACGATGGCTCTTCGCCGCCTGGAGGACTTGACCGGCCGTCGCTTTGGGGACGTCACCGATCCGCTGCTGGTGAGCGTTCGATCCGGGGCGAAGTTCTCCATGCCGGGCATGATGGAAACGGTCCTCAATGTCGGGTTGAACGACTACTCCGTCGAGGGCCTTGCAAAGGCGACGTCGAATGACCGGTTCGCGTGGGACTCATATCGTCGGCTCGTCCAGATGTTCGGCAAGACCGTGCTGGGCATCGAGGGGGAGTTGTTCGCGCGGGCACTGGACGAGGCAAAGCAACGGGGTGGCGTCACGGACGATGCGCAATTGGACGAGCATGCGCTCCGCGATTTGGTTGACGTCTTCAAGGCCATTGTGGTCGAGCATTCGGGAACGGACTTCCCCCAGGATCCGCGCGAGCAGCTGGACATGGCAATCCGGGCCGTGTTCTCGTCCTGGAACACCGATCGAGCACGGCTCTATCGGCGACGTGAGCGAATCCCGCACGACCTCGGGACGGCCGTCAATGTGTGCGCCATGGTCTTCGGAAACCTCGGTGATACCTCCGGCACAGGAGTGTGCTTTACGCGCGACCCAGCGACCGGCACATCCGGCGTCTATGGCGACTACCTGGTCAATGCCCAGGGTGAGGATGTTGTCGCGGGCATCCGCAACACGTTGTCGCTCGACGATTTCGCGCAGGTGGATCCGTCTGCCTACGCAGAACTCCGCTCTGTGATGCGCACCCTTGAAACCCACTACCGGGACCTATGCGATATCGAGTTCACCGTTGAGCGCGGCAAGCTGTGGATGCTGCAGACCCGGGTGGGCAAGCGAACCGCCGCTGCGGCATTTCGAATTGCCACCCAGCTCGTTGATGAGCACCTCATCACCATGGACGAGGCCCTCCAGCGGGTGTCGGGTGCTCAGTTGGCCCAATTGATGTTCCCGCAGTTCGATCCGAACGTTTCCCGGGTGCCGATCAGTTCCGGGATGCCTGCCTCCCCCGGCGCTGCCGTGGGTCAGGCCGTATTCGACTCGGCGACCGCGGTCGCCTGGGCGGCGCAGGGCCGTGAGGTCGTCCTCATCCGCCGCGAGACGAATCCGGATGACCTTGAAGGCATGATCGCCGCGACGGGGATTCTCACATCGCGCGGGGGCAAGACCTCCCACGCGGCCGTCGTTGCGCGTGGCATGGGTACGACCTGCGTGTGCGGCGCTGATGACCTCGATGTTGACGTGCATGCGCGGGTTGCGCGTGCCGGCCAGGTTGTCATCGAGGAGGGGGACCTCGTCTCGATCGATGGATCGACCGGCGAGGTCTTCGTTGGTGCCGTGCCCGTGGTTGCCTCCCCGGTCGCCGACTACCTCGAGCATGGGTTGGCCGCAGCCCTCGAGGGGGCGGACGAGGACACGGCGGCGCTCGTTTCGGCGGTGGATCGCCTGTTGATCCACGCAGATTCAGTTCGCCGACTTCGCGTGCGGGCTAATGCCGATACGGCTGAGGACGCTGGCCGCGCCCGAACGATGGGCGCCCAGGGCATTGGCCTTTGTCGCACTGAACACATGTTCCTCGGTGATCGCCGAGTGCTCATTGAGCGAGTGATCCTGGCCGATACAGCACAGGGGCGCGAGAACGCTCTTGCTGCATTGCTCCCCATGCAGCGCGAGGACTTCACCGGCCTGCTCTCGGAGATGGACGGACTCCCGGTCACTATCCGTCTGCTCGATCCGCCACTACACGAGTTCCTGCCGGATCGCGCGGATCTGATGGTGCGGGTGGCCAAGGCCGAGGCTGCCGGAGTAGATGCGGCTGCGGACCTTCGGCTGCTCGCCGCCGTCGAAAGATTGCACGAATCCAACCCGATGCTGGGATTGCGCGGGGTGCGCCTCGGGCTGATGGTTCCGGGCCTGTTCACCCTGCAGGCCCGGGCGATTGGCGAGGCGGTTGCAGCGCTTCTCGCACATGGTCGGCGTCCTCGGGTCGAGATCATGGTTCCGCTCGTTGGATCGGTGATGGAGTTGCATCTCGTCCGCGATGAGATCGAACGGGTAATCGCCGAGGTCGCGTCCGAGACGGGCGTTTCCCTGACGATGCCCATCGGCACGATGATCGAGCTCCCGCGCGCGGCGTTGACCGCGGGACGCATCGCCGAAGCAGCCGACTTCTTCTCCTTCGGCACGAATGACCTCACCCAGACGACATGGGGCTTCAGCAGGGATGACGTCGAGGCGGCATTCTTCGCCGCTTACCTCGAGAAGGGCATCTTCACCATTTCCCCCTTCGAGACCCTGGACGCGGACGGGGTAGGTGAGCTCATCACCACTGCGGTAACGCGTGGACGCGCGACCCGACCGGACCTGCATCTTGGTGTTTGCGGTGAGCATGGCGGTGACCCGGAGTCCATCCACTTCTTCCACCAGGCAGGTTTGGACTACGTGTCCTGCAGCCCGTTCCGGGTGCCGATCGCGCGCCTTGAAGCAGGACGGGCGGTTGTCGGGCACTGGTAGTCAGGACACCTGCGCCATTCTTGTGACGCTGTGCGTCGACGTCGGCAGCGGGGCCCGGCGAAGTCCGTGATGGCCCAGAGGTTGTGATGGCCCAGAGGTTGTGAGTCGTCTGGCCCGTGTTCGCAGGTAAGGGGGAATGGGTTGCGGGGGCCGACTCGCGACGCAATGCTGTGCCCCGTGTCGACCATCCACGATCGAGCTGGTGCCTGGGCTGTTATCGGCGCCGGGCCGCACGGCCTTTCGGCCCTGAAAAATCTGCTGCAACTGGGGGTTGAGGCGGATGGGTTTGAGCGTGCTGCCGACCTTGGTGGCAATTGGAACTTCCACGCCGAGCATTCGCGCGTCTACGAGTCGACACACCTGATCTCGACGAAACCGTTCACCCAGTTCCCAGATTTTCCGATGCCGGACGACTACCCGGACTACCCATCGCACTGGCAGGTGCATCGGTACTTTCGCTCGTATGCGGAGCACTTCGGACTGCTGGATCACCTGAACTTCAACACCGAGGTCATCAAAGTTGCATCGGTTCCGGGTGATCGTTGGGACGTCACGACGCGGGACCTTCTCACCGGTGATCAGGTCACCCGTCAATATGCCGGAGTCGTGATCGCGAATGGCCACAACTGGTGGCCGAAGATCCCGCAGTATCCCGGCCAGGACACCTTCACCGGCGAGATCCGGCACTCAGCGGACTACAAGAGTGCTGACCTGGTGCGTGGCCGGCGCGTCCTGGTGGTGGGTGCAGGCAACACCGGCTGCGATGTCGCCGTTGAGAGTGCGCAGAACGCCCGACAGACCTTCCACTCCACCCGACGGGGCTACTACTACAACCCCAAGTACGCATTCGGCCGGCCATCGGACCAGACAGCCGACATGCTGCTGGCCCTACGACTTCCCCTTGGCGTGCGCCGGGCCCTGTTCAAGGCCACGCTCAAGCTCACGGTCGGGGACCTCACGAAGTTCGGATTGCCAAAGCCAGATCACGAGTTCTTCGAGACTCATCCGATCGTCAACCAGCAACTCGTCTACTACGTCGGCCACGGTGACATCCTCCCCAGGCCGGACATCGAATCCTTCGATGGCGATGCGGTTCACTTCACCGATGGCACATCGGCTGAGGTCGACGTGGTGATCTTCTGCACCGGATACCTCGCGTACTTCCCCTTCATCGACGATGAGTTACTCAATCGAGTCGGCGACCACCCACTTCTCGCGCGGCAGATCTTCACACCCAAGTCGCCGACCCTTGCGGTTTCCGGTCTCATCCAGCCGGACAGTGGCCAGTGGACGATTGCACACTGGCAGGGAATGCTGATTGCAACCTATGCGGCCCTTCGTCGGGATGATGCGCACGCGGCGAAGAGATTCCACGATGCGATCGTTGCCCGCACCTCGGTGCGCTTCAGCGGTGGAGCCCAGTACAAGGATTCAACCCGGCACTACTACGAAATCGCCCACCAGGAGTACCTCTCCGTCGTTGAGCGGGACCTCCATGCACTTGAGTCGATGTCACCTGCGGCCGTGTCGTGACAAGTCGTCGCAAGCAATCCACCGTCATGCGGATGTGGGACTGGTCCCTTCCCCCGCAGGGTGCCCATCGGGAGGTGCTGTCCGCCATCCCGGAGGGCTGGGAGGAACAACCGCGGGCAACTCGAAAGCCGCCAATCCTGTTCGTCCATGGCGTAGCCCACGGTGCCTGGTGCTTCGCCGAGAACTGGCTACCGGCCGCAGCCGAGAAGGGGTTCCCGGCCTACGCGGTCTCGCTGCGGGGGCATGGGGATTCGGGTGGCCGCAGGAAGCTTGGCCGAACCCTGATGCGCGACTATGTGCATGACGTCATGCAGACGATCACCAGCCTGCCGCAGCCCCCGGTGCTGGTGGGCCATTCGATGGGTGCCATCGTCGCCCAATTGGTTTCTGATCGCTACCAGCCTCGGGGCCTGGCCCTGCTTACCCCGGCACCCATTCATGGCGCCGCGGGAATGCTTGCCGAGCTTGCTCGTCAGCGGCCGATGGACGCAGCGCGAGTGGTGGGTGGCGGGACCCTGCCACTGCGGGCTGCGGATCTGTTCATCGGCCTTGACCAGGCAACGGCCGCGCGATACGTCGATCGTCTCGGTCGAGAGTCTCCTTTGGTGCAGTACCAGCTACTGATTCCCAGGCGAATAGGCCCGGTGCGGGCTCCGGTTCTCGTCTTGGGCACGCGCCAGGATCGCGTTGTCGACGCCAAGGCGGTGGAGGTGACGGCCGCGGCCTATGGGGTCAGGCCGGTGTGGCTGAACGGAGTCGGCCACGACCTGATGCTCGATGCCGACTGGGCAAGTGCGTTGGACGTCGTCCTTGATTGGATCAATGCGCCGGGCACGGTGACCTCGCAGCGCTGATCAGCCGGACTCCGCGTGCGGGTGCGGGCATACTCACGACATGGGTAGTCCGCCGGGTTGGCGTGACGTGACTCGAGGGGAGTCGCGGCTCACCGTGACCCTGGTGATGGCCGTCATGATCGCCCTGCAAGTTTCCTTGCCTCCAGAGCTCACGCCCACGGGCAGATGGCTGTTGCCGGGCATCGAGGCCGTCCTGCTGATCGTGCTGCTGGTTGCCAACCGCATTCGTGCGGGCTCAGCGGGCCGGGAGTTGCGAATCCTGGGCCTGGCCCTCATCGGTATCGCTAGCCTGGCGAATGGCCTCTCTGTCGCAATGCTGGTCCACACCCTGGTCCGCAGCCACAACCCCATCGATGCGACGGCGCTGCTGGGCACCGGGGCGAATATCTGGCTGACGAACGTGATCATCTTCGCCGTCTGGTTCTGGGAGTTGGACCGGGGTGGGCCGGCCTCGCGCGCGGCCGGCACCGACCCTCATCCTGACCTGCTCTTCCCGCAGATGACGGCACCGGACTTCGCCCCCCGCAGTTGGGAGCCGCTATTCCTCGACTACCTGTATGTCTCGTTCACCAATGCAACGGCCTTCAGCCCGACGGACACCCTTCCGCTATCGAGGCTGGCCAAGTCGGGGATGATGCTTCAGGAGGCCATCTCACTGGTCACGGCGATCCTGGTCATCGCCCGCGCCGTCAACATCCTCAAGTAATGCGGGCCGACCGGATGCGTGCTCTGCGATTGCCGTCGCCAGTTCGGCCCGTACGACTCCCAGGCCCTCCTTGCGTACTTCGAGCATGAGGGTGAGCAGTCGCGCGAAGAGTGGGCCCTCACCGAGGAAGTGGAGTTCAGACGGCTTCTGTCGATTGCTCACGTGCAGGGTGAACTCACTCTCCGACTCGTCGCTGTAGGCGGCAACGAGCTTGTCGAAGTCCCATTCCCGGGTTGCCTTATCGCCGGTGAATATGACTCGCTCGTTGGTGAGGGTGGCCAAGCCCAGGTCGATCTGCGTCTCGACATCCGGGCCGGCCACAGCCTGCCCCTTCATTGCCCCGACTCGATAGCGGATCCCTGTGCCTGCGATCGGAATGCTGAAACCCTGTGAGCCGCCGACGTAGGTGGTGGCTCCTCGCCGTGTTTCGTACAGGCCGCACGGGCCAACCCAGATCGCCACCTCACCCTTCACCGTCATGACCGGACTGGATACGAGGCTGTCTGCACCGGCGAGCGCAGCCAGCGCATCCTTCATGCGGGCGAGGTAGTCAGATTCGGTCTCCCAGGTGACCAGTTGCTGCGCGAGCAGTTGTGCCTGGGCCGCTCGCACGCGTTCGGCCTGAGCCCTCTCCCGTCGCTCCTTGAGCCAGCTGAACACTGCTACCCCCTTGAGTACATCCAGTCACGTTAGGGCACACGTACGACTTTTCCGGACTAGCCTGCCGTCGTGAGTCACGAGGTCCTGCCATTCCTTGGCATGTGGGCTGTCATGTGCACGGTGATGATGGTGCCCACGGCCCTGCGACCCGCTCGCCGTCTGGCCGGGCGCAGCATGGCTCGAGCGCTTGCCTTTCTCATTGCCTATGGCGCCGTTTGGTCATTGACCGGCCTGATCGCCTACCCGGTCGTCGCCATCACTCCCTGGAACTCCCTGTTGCTGTTCCTTGTCTGGATAGCGGTTGGTGGCTACCAGGCCCTGCCCATGACTACCCGGCACCTGCGTTCATGTCGCTCATTGGCGAGTTCCGCCGCGCCGGCTCGTGCCGGAATCCGCTACGGGAGGTCATGTATCGCCGCCTGTTTGCCGCTGATGATCGCGTCCATGGCTACCGTCCACTGGGCTGCACTGCCTGGGTGGGCAGCGATTCTGAGCATGGCGGCAATCTCTGGGTTCGTGATGTGGGAGAAGGCTCCCCGGGTGTCGCTCTCAGCGGCGCGCTACAGCGGGGTGGCGATCATTGCGGTGGCGGCCGTAACCTTCGCCGCAATTACCCCAGGACAGGGTCACCGTGACCATGCTCCCGTGCCGGCTGAGCGGCCCTTCTCCTAGTTGCTCGCCCAGCCCGCGCTATCGCGGTGCCCCCGGATGAATTGGTCCACTGGTCTGGGCCAGTCGGTTGCCCGTCCCACCCCAGCGTGACTGGATGATTTCGGCCGCAATGGAGATAGCGGTCTCCTCGGGCGTCCGTGCGCCGAGATCAAGCCCGATCGGCGAATGCACCCGTGCGAGTTCGTCATCGGTAACCCCGGCCTCCTTCAGCCGGATGACCCGGTCTTCGTGGGTACGGCGGGAACCCATGGCCCCGATGTAGCCGGCATCGGTCGCGAGGGCGGCCTTGATAGCCGGGACGTCGAACTTCGGGTCATGGGTGAGGACGGCAATGACCGTCCGGGAGTCGACTGGGCGTCCGGGCAGCCAGCGGTGGGGCCAGTCGACGATCACCTCATCGGCATCCGGGAATCTCTTGGGTGTTGCGAAGATCGGACGGGCGTCCACGACGGTCACCTTGAATCCGAGCAGCTTGCCCACTCGTACGAGAGCCGCGGAGAAGTCGATGGCACCGAAGACGTACATCTGCGGCGGCGGAGCGAAGGACTGCACGAAGACGTCCAGGCCCGTTCCCAGTCGCTCACCCTGCGGCCCGTAGTGCAGGAAGCCGGTAGTCCCGGAGGCAAGGAGGCCAATGGTGTCCTCCCGGACGGTGTCATCGAGCCGGGTCGTCCCCAGGGAACCCTCGCACCGGTCACCCCAAACGATGAGATGCTGGCCGACCTGCCCTGGTCCGCGCACGATCGTGGAGACGGCAACGGGTTCCTCGGCCTCGATGCTGGCGGCGACCCCGGCAAGCTCTGGCCAGGCCTGGGCATCGACCTTCTGGACGAAGACCTCAAGGATCCCTCCGCAGGTGAGGCCCACGGCGAAGGCATCGTCGTCGCTTACCCCGTAGGTCTCCAGCCGTGGAATGCCATCGGCGAGGACTTCCTGACCGACGTCGAATAGGGCTCCCTCGACGCACCCGCCGCTGACGGATCCCACCGCTTCGCCTTCGTCGGTCACGAGCATCGAAGCCCCGGCGGGCCGCGGAGCACTCCGCCAGGTGCGGACCACGGTCGCCAGTGCGGTGGCTCCACCGCGGGATCGGACGGCTGTCAGTTCGCCGAGGACTTCTCGCACGGTCGCCTCCCTAGGTTTCTGCTCAAGGATGCCAGTTGGTTCGCTCAGACGCTGTCGCCGCTGAGTCCCGCTGAAATATGGCCAGCCAGGTTGGCGATTTCGGTCACATCGCGGGTCAAGGGCGCCTATCTTTCGCAACTAGATCATCAACCTACCGGCGCGCATCCGCGTGTGCGTGCGATTGAAAGAGGGACCGTGGATCTCCAGAACTCATTTACCGTTCCCGCTGACGTTGAGACAGCCTGGAACACCCTGCTCGATATCCAGGCGGTGGCCCCATGCATGCCGGGGGCGACCCTCGAATCCCAGGATGGGGACGAGTTCACCGGCAATGTCAAGGTGAAGCTCGGGCCGGTCTCGATGACCTTCGGCGGGGAGGCCCGCTTCATTGAGAAGGATGCGGCCGCGCACCGCGCCGTTATCGAGGGCTCCGGCAAGGAGGCTCGGGGCGGTGGCACCGCCAAGGCACATGTGACCGCGCAACTGGTGTCCGAGTCCGCAGATCGCACGCGCGTCGACATCGACACCCAGTTGACCATCACCGGCAAGGCTGCCCAATTCGGTCGTGGGGTGATGCAGGACGTCTCAGGCCGGCTCATCACCCAGTTCGCGACGAACCTCGAGCAGGTCATTGCCAGTCGGATGACCGGCGCCGTCGCCGCATCGGGCGGTGGTGAGGCAGCGCCAGCGGCTCCGATCGTGCAGGCCGAGGCCCTCGACCTCGGGTCCGTTGCCATGGGTCCTGTCCTGAAGAGGGCGATCCCGGTGGTCATCGGGGTCGTGGTCGTGATCGGCATCGTCTGGTGGTTCCTAGCCCGCTAAGACGGCCACCTTTCGACCACGCAACACGAATTCCGATCTAGGACGGCAAGACAACAACAGGTATCCCTACCCCCACGAAGGAGCGGCGCATGCAAACACCAGCGCCAGTCGATTATGTGCGGGCGACCTCGGTCGCGGACGCAATTCGACTGCTGAACGAGCACGGAGAGGAGGCGCGGATCCTTGCCGGCGGTCACAGCTTGCTGCCAATGATGCGGTTGCGCCTCGCTCGACCCGAGTTGCTCATCGACATCCAGTCCCTGGATGAACTCAAGGCGATCAAGATCGAGGGCAACGAGATTGTCATCGGTGCCATGGTCACCCATGCGCAGGTTCTCGATTCGCCGATCCTGGCTGAGCACTACGCGATCTTCCGCGAGGCAGAGAAGGTCATTGCCGACCCAGTGGTCCGAAATCGCGGCACGGTCGGTGGCTCGATGTGCCAGGCCGACCCCTCGGAGGATCTATCCGCCGTGGGATCCGCGCTCAAGGGCACGGTCGTCATCGAGGGTGCCAATGGCCGCCGCAGCGTACCGATGCGGGAGTTCCACGAGGGCCCGTACGAGACCAAGGTCGGGCCGAGCGAGGTCCTCGTTGAGGTCCGCTTCCCGATCCGTCCAGGCAATGGCAGTGCCTACGAGAAAGTCGAGCGCCGAGTCGGTGACTGGCCGGTTGCCTCGGCAGGTGTCTACGTGGTCGTCAGCGGTGGTGTCGTCAGCGATTGCGGCATCGGACTGACAGCCGTCGGCGCGGAGCACTTCTGCTCGCCGGAGGCCGAGGCCATGCTCATTGGCAAGGCTCCGACCGAGGAGAACCTTGCGGCTGCCGCAGCGGTTGCTGCCGAAGGCTGCGAGCCGGCGACTGATCAGCGCGGTCCGGCCGACTACAAGAAGCACCTGGCCAACGAACTCACCCTGCGTGCCCTTCGCCGCGCAGCCAACGCCAGCCAGGGAGGCTGACATGCAGGTCACGATGACGATCAACGGCGAGACGGTCACCAAGGAGTGCGAGCCGCGAACGCTGCTCGTTCACTTCATCCGCGACATCGTCGGCCTTCGTGGTACCCACTGGGGCTGCGACACCTCCAACTGCGGCACTTGCGTGTTGTGGGTCGACGGCGAGCCGGTCAAGAGCTGCACTGTCCTGGCTGCACAGGCCGATGGCCACGCAGTGACGACCGTGGAGGGCCTCGCCAAGAACGGCGAACTTGATCCGATCCAACAAGGGTTCATGGAGTGTCACGGCCTACAGTGTGGTTTCTGCACGCCAGGCATGATGATGACGGGCCGCTGGCTGCTCGATCGGGTCCCGAATCCGTCGGAGGAGGAAATCCGCGAGTGCATTTCCGGGCAGATCTGTCGCTGCACCGGCTACAAGAACATCGTCGCTGCGATTCAGTGGGCTGCCGAGCACCCCGCTGAGAGTGAGGTGAAGGCATGACCGCCATTGACGAGGTCCCCCTGAGTCCTGCGGGAAACCCGATGGGCTTCGGCTCGATGAAGCGAGTCGAGGACGCACGATTCATTCGTGGCGAAGGCAACTACGTCGACGACGTCAATCTGCCCGGCATGCTGCACAGTGCGATTCTGCGCAGCCCCTTCGCTCATGCGCGCATCGTCAGCATCGACACCTCTGCAGCCGAGGCACTGCCCGGCGTGCATGCGGTCATCACCGGGAAGGTCCTCGAGGGGATCCCTCGGCCGTCGCTTCTCGGTGACAACTTCGCTTGGATGCCCACCCTGTCCTACGACACCCAAGCGGTGCTCGCGACCGACAAGGTTCGCTTCCAGGGCCAGGAGGTGGCGTACGTCATCGCCGATGATCGGTACATCGCCAAGGACGCCCTCGAGTTGATCGAGGTCGACTACGAGCCCCTCGACCCGGTGATGGATGCCAAGAAGGCCATGGCGCCCGATGCCCCGGTCATCCGAGATGACAAGGGTCAGACGGATAACAGCATCACCGACGTCCACGGCAACAAGACCTGGGAGTCGGGCAATGCGATCGGGACGGCTGAGGCGATCGAAAAGGCCAAGAACGACCCGAACTGCGTCGTGGTCACCGAGCAGATCCTCTACCCGCGGGTGCACCCTGCCCCGATGGAGACCTGTGGTTCGGTGTCGTACCTCGACAAGGTGACCGGTCAGTTGACCATGTACACCACCAGCCAGGCGCCACATGCCCACCGAACGGTCTACGCAATGGTGGCGGGCCTTCCGGAGCACAAGATCCGCATCATCAGCCCCGATGTGGGCGGTGGCTTCGGGAACAAGGTCGGGGTCTACCCGGGCTATGTCCTGTCGGTCATCGGCACCATCGTGACGGGCAAGCCGGTCAAGTGGATGGAGGATCGCAGCGAGAACCTGATGTCGACTTCCTTCGCCCGCGATTACCACATGACGGCGACGATTGCGGCGACCCGAGAGGGCAAGATTCTCGCGGTCGACGTGGATGTCCTCGCCGACCATGGTGCCTTCAATGGGGTGGCGCAGCCGACCAACTACCCGGCTGGCTTCTTCCACATTTTCTCCGGGTCGTACGACTACCCGAATGCGCACTGCAAGGTCACGCCGGTCTACACCAACAAGGCACCGGGTGGCGTGGCCTACGCCTGTTCATTCCGGATCACCGAGGCGGCCTACGTCATCGAGCGGGTCGTGGACTGCCTCGCAGCCGAGTTGCAGATGGATCCGGCCGAGTTGCGCTTGAAGAACCTGATCAAGCCGGAGCAGTTCCCGTACACCTCACCGACGGGCTGGGAGTACGACTCCGGCCAGTACGAGAAGACGATGCGGGTTGCGATGGAGATCGCCGGCTACGACGAGCTACGCAAGGAGCAGGCGGAGAAGCGCGCAAGGGGCGAGTACATGGGCATCGGCATCTCCTTCTTTACGGAGGGTGTCGGGGCGGGTCCGCGCAAGGACATGGACATCCTTGGCCTGGGCATGGCCGATGGCATCGAACTGCGGGTCCATCCCACGGGCAAGGCGGTGCTGAGGCTGTCCGTACAGTCACAGGGCCAGGGCCATGAGACGACCTACGCGCAGATCGTCGCCCATGAGCTTGGCATCCCGCCGGAGGACATCGAGGTCGTGCACGGCGACACCGACCAGACCCCGTTTGGACTTGGGACCTACGGTTCACGCTCCACTCCGGTGTCGGGCGCGGCGGCAGCCGTGGTGTCGCGCAAGGTTCGCGATCGGGCCAAGATCGTCGCGGCGGCCGCTCTTGAGTGCTCGCCGGATGACCTCGAGTGGGAACTCGGCCGTTGGTTCGTGAAGGGTGACCGGGAGAAGGGCAAGACGATCTCGGAGATCGCCCTGCTCTCCCATGGATCGCTCGAACTCCCCGAGGGAGTCGAGGGTCACCTCGATGCGACGGCGGTCTACAACCCGCCGAACCTCACCTACCCATACGGCTGCTACATCTGCGTCGTTGACGTGGATCCCGGTACCGGTCAGGTCAAGGTTCGCCGGTTCATCGCGGTCGATGATTGCGGCACCCGCATCAACCCGATGATCGTTGAAGGCCAGGTGCACGGTGGCCTTGCCGACGGCGTGGGGATGGCTCTCATGGAGCTCATCGCCTTCGATGAGGACGGCAACTGCCTAGGTGGATCCTTCATGGATTACCTGCTGCCGACAGCCATGGAGTGCCCGGATTGGGAGTTGGGCGAGACGGTCACCCCGTCCCCCCATCATCCGATCGGCGCCAAGGGCGTGGGCGAGTCCGCGACGGTCGGTTCGCCGGCGGCCGTGGTCAACGCCGTCATCGATGCGATCAGTCCCTTCGGCGTTCGCCATGCGGACATGCCGCTCACCCCGGCCAACGTTTGGCGGGCGATCCAGGGCAACCCGGTTCGCACCGACATGGCCGTTATCTAGGAGTACTGACGATGTCGACGCGGGCGTTGCGTGAACGGGCGGAGGACCTTCGGGCCAGTCGTCAGCCGTTCGTGCACGCCCGCGTCGTCCTCGCGGAACGGCCGACCTCGGCCAAGCCTGGGGACGAGGCCATCGTTCTCGCCGATGGCACCATCGAGGGCTTCGTCGGCGGACAGTGCGCGCAGGCAACCCTGCGTGCCCAGGGCCTGCAGGTCCTGCAGCAGGGGAACGCAGCGCTGCTGCGGATCGCGCCCACCCCCGAGCCAGATCAGCAAGGCAAGGTCGTCGTTCACAATCCGTGCCTCTCGGGTGGGACCTTGGAGATCTTCATGGAGCCGGTGCTTCCCGCGCCCATCGTGAGAGTCATCGGTCAGGCTCCGATCGCCCGGGCACTCGGCACCGTGGGTGCCAGCCTTGGCTGGCAGGTCGAGGAGTGGAGTGGCGAGGGCATCGACACAGTCGACGCTGTCGTCATCGCATCACATGGCCTCGAGGAGGAGGGCGCCCTGGTCGCGGCCGTCGAGGCTGGCGTTCCGTATGTCGGGCTGATCGCCTCGCCTAAGCGAGGACGGGCCGTCGTGGATTCGCTGCCGTTGACAGCGGATCAGAAGGCCACAATCAGAACTCCCGCGGGGCTTGATATCGGCGCGCGGACCCCGGAAGAAGTCGCCCTGTCCGTCCTTGCCCAGGTGATCGAGGAACGACGCCGTCCGCAACGGATCAAACAGCTGCCCGTGCTCGAGGCTGTTGCCAGCGTCACAGCAATCGATCCGGTGTGCAAGATGAGCGTGGCCGCAGTCGATTCGAGTATCCATGCAGACGTGGATGGCGCACGTTGGTTCTTCTGCTGCGAAGGCTGCAAGACGAGTTTCCTCGCGGACCCGGCTGCATATGCCGGCTGACCATAGGGCTGGCTGACGTGGATGTATCGGAGCTGGCCGCCACACCGGATGCGTTGAGCGAGCGACTGGCTGCGCACGATTACCTCGCCGAGCCTGGCCTGGCCACCGCGTTGTTCTGCGCGGTCCGTCTGCCCCAGCCGCTGTTGCTGGAGGGCGAGGCTGGCGTAGGTAAGACCCAGGCGGCCAAGGCCCTGGCGCAGGTTCTTGGCAGCCCGTTGATCCGACTGCAGTGCTACGAGGGTATCGATGCATCCGAGGCGATGTATGAGTGGAACTACCCGCGTCAGTTGCTCGGTATCCGGGTTGCGGAGGCCAAGGGCGCGGAACTCGTCGAGGACGCCCTCTTCTCACGCGAGTACCTGATCGAGCGGCCCCTTCTGCAGGCGCTTGAGCATCCAGGCCCGAACCCGGCCGTCCTGCTCATCGACGAGGTCGATCGAGCGGACGAGGAATTCGAGGCCTTCCTGTTCGAGTTGCTGGCGGAGTCGACGATCACCATTCCCGAACTGGGAACGATCAGCGCCAAAGTCCCCCCGGTCGTGATCCTCACCTCGAATCGAACCCGTGATCTACACGACGCCTTGAAGCGGCGCTGCCTCTATCACTGGATCGACTACCCAGACCTTGAGCATGCGACGGCCATCGTCCGGCTGCGAACCCCGCAGGCGCCACCGCAGTTGGCAAGCCAGGTTGCCGGTGCCGTCCAACGGCTGCGCAGCCTTGACGTGCAAAAGCCACCGGGCGTCGCCGAGGCGATCGACTGGGTCCATGCGGCGATGCTGCTCGGGATTTCCACCCTGGATGAGGGTGGAGTCGCCCGGACTCTTGGTTCGGTGTTGAAGTATCGCGAGGATCAGGAGGCCGCACGCGATCGGGGACTTTCCTGGATCGCTGGCTCGTGAGCGACCTGGCCGCTATCGCTGCGGCATTCGGCCACGCCCTGCATGCGGCGGGGGTCCCCGTAACCCCGGAACGCA
>JAULZL010000284.1:0-2287 GCA_032117355.1 Candidatus Nanopelagicales bacterium | reverse complement strand
CGCCGAGGTTCAGCGAACCTGGCAGGTTGCTGGCGGACCTTGCGAACCGCTGAGCGGACGACGTGACCCTGCTGGAGTCGACTAGAAATGAGTCGCGGGGGAGAAAGTGCGCCCGGGAGCCATCCGACTGACAGCGGTCAATGCTGGCGGGGGGAGTCGGGCTCCCGGGCGCACCAAGGTCGAGGCGAGCGAAGGGGTGGGTCGTGGGACTACCACGCGGCGGCACACCACCTCCTTCGCCCGGGGATGGGGCGGATCGATTGAGCCTCCGGCACGCCGAATTCGTCCAGATGATGATGGAGCACATCTGCGAGGGGTTTGCCTGCAGCCCCAGCCCTCCGGATGTCGACATGGGCCGATTACGAGCGGACGTCTCCGATCTCGCCTGGTACGGCCTGACGACAGGAGATGTCCGCCTCCTGCAATGCATCCAACGCATCTGCGCGTCGTACGGCTTCGACACTGATGGATCTCTCACCATCCAGCGGTGGGGTCAGGAGTTGCTGACAAACACGGCATTGACGACTCAGACGATGGCCAGCCTCCAATCTGACGGACACCGGGATCTCGCGAGCCGACTATCCGCTCTCAGCACTACTCAGGTGGAGCTGATGCAGCGAAGCCCCCGATTCGGCGAGTTCATGGAGGCGATCATGGCGGCCGGGAGCCAACAATCACCACTGCCAGACGAATGGGATGACGATGCTAGAGCGACGTGAGAGGACGCATGACAGTGCCTTGTCGCAGTTTTCTGCTGTGAGCCCGTTCAGGCACTCACAGCTGCGCCTTGAAAAAGGCAAGTGCCCGTCGCATCGAGTCTGGCCATTCGGAGTACATGTAGTGGGGGGCACCTGGGTACTCGATCAAGGTTGCGTCCACGCCCGCCGCATCGAGCGCTCGCTTGGTGCGACGAGCCCAGTCGATCGGGCAGCTCTCATCCCTCGTCCCATGGAACATCAACACCGGCTCGGTGATCCGATCAAAGTAATTGCTCGACGTGGCCCTAGCCCATCGCGTTTGATCAATGTCCGGGTTGCCATACCTGGCGAAGATTGCCTCGCGAAGCCGTGGATCCGACCTTTGCCAGCGGTTGAAACTGTCGATCGGGTTCGTGCTGGTCGAGGCATAGGTGACGACCGCATCGAAGGTCCCCGGTCTCATTACTAGAGCGTTGAATGCGACACTGCCTCCCATCGAACTGCCGAGCAGTCCGATGCGCGATCCGTCCAGGCTCGCAAGCCCAGACTCCCGCACCGCAAGTGCCGCATTGATGACATCCTCCGCGTAGCCCAGGCGCAGGCTCAAATCGTTGTTGGGATCGTTGCTGGACCCTGCATGATTGCGGTAGTCAACATGTAGCGCCGCATACCCATTGCGTGCCAACGAGTCCTGCTCGCGACGAAAGCCCTGGCCCGTGACGTACTCCTCCGGGTCGATGTAGCCATGTGCGAGGACGATGACCGGGAACGGACCCTTCCCTCGTGGGAGGTTCATGATTCCTGAGATTCGGAACTGCCCGCTTCGATAGGTGATTGCGTAACGGGTGTAACTGCTGGTGCGCGCAAGGACTCGCCCAATTCGCAGGTCACGTCCGTCGAAAGCGTGTGTCATGGCCGCCGGGATCGAATCGATGACTGAATCAGCCTTCACTGGTACGGCCATAAGTCCCGTCAAGAGAATGACCAGAATTCCAAGGATGCCGGTGCGTCGGATCATCATGTGCTCCCGTCGGGACTCTGGAGAAGTCGCAGGTGACCACGGTAAGGCGCCTCGGCACTCCGCGCATCCGCATCCACCGGGTCGGGCCACGGCACCTGGAGTCAGCAGGCCCTAGGCAAAGCACGCCTCGCACCCAAGCACGTGGTGCGGGCGGCACTCTCGTACCGGACCCGGGACCACGGCTCCGAGGAAGCGAGCGATGTCGTACAGGGCGGTGCGAAGTGGTGTCGTGAGGGCAACCGGCACTCCCCTGTTGTCGGCAATCGACAGGCAGGTGCCGTAGTAGGCGAGTAGCTCGTTGTCGGAGGCGGTGAACTTGCCCATGGCTTCGCGGACTCCCAAGGATTCGAGATCGGTCAGGATTGCGCGGGAGTTGTGCACCTTGTCAGCGATAGAGACGAGAACCACGCGGTCAGGCTCTTTACGCAAGCGGTCAAGGTAGGCGAGCTTGCGGGCCCAGTAGGGAGTCTCGGCCTTCCAGGTCTCATCGAGAGAGTCCGAGCAGGCGGCCACAATCCCTGCCACATCCCGACCGAACGTGGCCTCAATATCGGTCAATCGCTCCCTG
>JAULZL010000283.1:0-2099 GCA_032117355.1 Candidatus Nanopelagicales bacterium | reverse complement strand
GACGAAACCAGAGCCACCGAAGACCAGAAAATCAGACTCATCCGCCCTTTCGATGGAGTCAGCCCAGCGTCTCTCGCCTCAGTCAATCAATCGCGTCAGCTAACAAAATGCCACCACGTCGTCGCGCCGCAGCACCTGCACCAGCACCAGCACATGCACCGGCGCCCGCGCCGACCACGACCGTCGACGCACGCTTCGCGTTCGCATACGTCGGCACGCCGGCACCAACGACCCCCGCTGGCAAAGTCAAAGCTATCACCGACGACGCCACGATGATCGTCGCAACAGACCACGTCCTGGCCAAGTTCATCCCGGACGCACTCGACTTCGTCGACTACGCGCCCGCCGTCGGCATCGCCATCGACGACTTGTTCGCCATGTTCATCGGCGGCTGCCTCATGGACGGGACCGTCTTCAACCAGGGCATGCACTTCTCTCTCACGCCCGACCGCCTGGCCAAGTTCGTCAAAGACCTCGACGCCAGCGGCATGGTCTGGGAGCCAATCACAGGCGAAGAAGCGGTCGCCTTCCCCAAGGCGACGCTGGCCATCACGGCGGCCATGCGCAAGTTGCCGGACGACCAGCGCCTGGTCACGACGGCCGACCTCCTGTACGACTCGGACCCAAAGGACGCCGGAACGGGCACGTGGTTCGACAAGATCACGCCCAACCTGCTCTCCTCGGGCGGCGGCGACATGCACGTGGTCGCACAGTTCAACTCGGTCATCCCCAACGGATACACCAAGGACGGACGCGGCACCGAGGAATTCAAGAGCGCGATCGCGCAAATCATCGGTTCGGTCGGTCGCGATGTCAGCGCGCTCCCCCCCATCGCACAGGCCGCGGCAGCGGCGCAATGGTTCAAGAGATCGTGCCCCCCGCACGACATGGCGCTGTACATCCACAACAAGTACCTCGAGATCGAGCGACGTGCCGGCAAAGACGAACAAACGCGCTTCGCGCCAATCTTCGTCATCGCCTGGCGCGAGTACTGCCCGCCCCTCGCCGAGCTCTGGCCATACGGCGTCAACGACATCCTCCGTGACACGGCGGGCCTCATGATCAGCCTCGGCGTCGCCGACGGCCATATCACCCCGCAGAGCCTGAACGCCCTCACCATCGCGATGAAGGACTACGCGGCCTTCGCCACCGCCGACACCAACGAGGAGCGCACCGCGCAGATCATCCACGCGCACAAGCACGCGAACGACGACAAGGAGGACACCGCGGACAACAAGGCGGTGCTGCAGGCCCACAGGCCGTACCAGGCCTTTAAAGCGGCGGTCGAGAAGCACCGCCCGGACGACTACGTCGGCATCTGCGCGACCGCCATGGGCGCTGATGGGGCCTGGGGCATCCTGTTCCTCAACGGGCTGATGAAGACAACCGACGGCACGTTCTACAAGGAGCGCGCCGGCGCACGGACGACGTCGTCCATTCAGGCCGTCTTCAACAAGGCCGTCGCACGCAACGCCAAGGGCGAGGCCCGCGACGACTGGACCAACCTCCTCCCCGACGACCTCGGTAAAACGATCCTCGCCGGCAAGTTCGCAGAGATCCACTACTGGAACGCCCTCAAGAAGGTCGTTCTCAAGCGCGATGGAAAGACCAAGGTCGACGAGATCGACAAGCGCCTCGCCAGCGCCCCGAACACCGACGTGTTCGCGGACGCTGAGGCCCTGCGCCTCCTCGAAGCCCCGGTGCGCGCCGTCATGGCGCTGATCGGCTTCGCATCCACTGACGAGCACTCGTTCAGCGCGATGTGGCGCATGCTCATGCGCATGGCAGCGGCCATCGAGAACATGCCCGACACGTGCCTACCAAAAGCAGGGCTGCGCAAGAGGCTGCTCGACACGGTCCCCAAGCTCCTGCGCTGCCCGCAGGCCCGGTGGGAATGCATGCTCGCCACCCCGCCAACGGCAGTCAAGCGCATCGGCACCTTCGTAACGGACGGGCACGCGCTCAACGCCATCAACGCGCTCGACGAGCACATCGCGCGCATCCAACAGGAGCTGGAAGATGGCATGCACGGGCACGCCAAGGACCCGGCCAACAACGTGCGCAGCGGCGGCGACACGCCCGCTAAACCGGACAAGAAG
>JAULZL010000282.1:0-7769 GCA_032117355.1 Candidatus Nanopelagicales bacterium | reverse complement strand
GCGGCAGCAAGCTCGCTGTCGTTCGGCTCCCCGAGGTGGAGGGTTCGCACAGAGCGCTCCGAAAGGGCAGAGCAGACCCGACGGCCGACGTCGGTATCGCCGATAACAAGAATGCACGGGCTCGGAATCACAAGCTCGCCGTCGCCGCGGAAGCCCTGGCGATCAAGGTCACGTTGCACAGTGGTTTAGCAAGGAGACGCTCTGCCAGCATGACGAACCCTTTCAAAGAGGCCACGATGAGCGTGACGTGCCAACAATAGGTACTGAAGCGACTCACGATGCCTCGCGGGCGACCTGCGGCGCTGCATGTCGGTCGCCCTGCGATGACCAGGACGGTCGCCTCTTGGCCGTCGGCGACCCGGTACGCACAATCGAAGCCGCCCGATCGGTTGTCGGGCACGACGTCCACAACCTGAGCAATGCAGCCTGGCAACGGTGATCTGGGCTAGGTTTATCGCCGCAGCAAATGCCGTGGGAGTGTTCTCATCTGCATCAGAGTTTGGAGAGTCGTTATGTCCATCGCCATTCCAGAGCCGGTGGCCCTCGCCGGCACGCCATTCAAGGCCACGGCCGCAATCGGCTATGGATGGCGGCGCACCTGGAAGAACTTCTGGTGGATTCTGCTACTCAGCCTCGTGGTCAGTGCCGTATTCATCGTGATGAACCTGATCACCAATGGAGCATCGATCACCAATGCCGACTTCAACGATCCTCAATCGGTCACGGAGGCCCTCGCCGCCACTTCAATCGGGATCTTTGCGCTCATTGCTGCGATCGTGCAGTGGCTGGCCACGATGCTCGTCTACCTGGGTCTAATCCGCATTGGTCTAGACATCACCGCTGGCGAACAAATCAATGTCGGGCGACTGTTCTCCTTCCAGGGATTTGGCCGCTACCTGGCCGGAAGCATCATCATCTTCCTCCTCATCTCCGTTGGTGCCGGTATTCCAATCGGCGCCGGTCTCGTGCTCTCGCTCTGGCAGAGCCACCTTGCGTACCTCATCGCGGGCTTGGTTCTCGGGATCGTCCTAGCCATCGTGCTGACCCTCGGGTTCAGCATGTTCGGGTTCACCATCCTGGAGAAGGACGTTCGGGGGCTGGGCTCGCTCGGTGCCTCGTGGCAGATCGTCAAGCCACGCTTCGGCTCCCTCCTCGGAATGCAAATCCTCCTAACCCTGCTGATCATTGCGATCTTCATCGTGGCGATCATCGCGGGCGTCCTGCTCATCGTCATAGGCTTGCTGATCACCCTCCCGGCAGCGGGTGCGATCGTCATGGGCGTCAGCTTCCTTTCCCAGGCCTACGCCTATCGGACGTTGAGCGGGGAAGAAGTTCGCTAGCTCTGGCTCCGGGACGATGAGGACGCGGACTGATCGGCTACTGCGATTCCCTACTCGCACCTTCCTTCGGCTAGCACCCACTGGCCAAAGGCCTGACGGTGCTCCTGTCGCGTGCGGAGGTCAGGTCTTCCGCCTGGCAGGGCGCGATGGGACGGCGACCATCGGGGGCACCGGTCGTCATGAGAGTTGCAGTGTCACAGGCTTCAGGTAACTTTTTCACCGATCAAGACGCCAGCGCCAGGCCGCAGCTTGCTGGCCCCATCCGAACGCCACGGTGGTCTGCGGGGATCAGCCCGGTGCGACCGCCCCGGGAAAGCGGCCCGAGGAGTCGACGCATGTTGTCTGAGAGTCGGGCAGGACGTCAGGAGTCACGGTGGACGCCACCGAAGGCAAGGCAACAATTGGTAGTAGCGACGAGGTCGAGGGCTCCCTCGAGGGAAGTGACTATGAGGCCTGGGTTCAGAATCCGGAGAACCTCGCGAACCATCTAGAAGGCATCCTGCATCGGCTCAAGGATGAGAACGGGGAGCATGCGCACACGGAGTCCATCAGACGCCGATGGCCGTACCTCGTGGATAGGGAGTCAGGCCACCTCAAGGGCTATCAGTTGTGCTGGATCTGCGTGGCCGCCCCTGTCCACACTGGCCAGTTCATCCCGGCCATGCGGGCTTGTCGCTGGTGTCTGGCCGAGGATCGGCATCAGGCGTCTCGACTCGGCCTAGTGCACCTGCTCCCGGTCTTCAACTGGCCCTACCCGCCGGTTCGTGACGCCGCCTTGAATGCACGGAGCAACCGGCGAGCCCGGGCGGCGGTGGCTCACACGTGGAGTGCGGTCTCGCTTCTGGACCAGTGGCGACGTGACAGCGTCCAGCTTGCGTATTCATGGATGGCGATCGGATCAGGTCAGGTGATCGACCTCTACGACTGGCAACTACGTCTCACTGTCGGAGCGAATAGGTCACGTGCCTGCTGGGGGGCGTACGTCACCGGCTATTTCCCTGAACTCGCTCAGGCCCTTCTGGGCAGCGGAGCAGTGAGGAGCCGGCTCCGTTGACCGGAGCCGGCTCCTCGCACTACGACGAAGCGGCTTTGAGATACTCCGGCCACGTTTGTGGTCCGACGTATGTCCCTAGATCCAGTGGACCCTCGGTTGAGTTCAATGCATAAGCGACAACTGCGCCCGTCTTTGGGTTGCAGGCGACGTTGGCCGTATATCCGATGGCCTGGCCGCTGTGTGCCAGCCAATCTCCTTGGCGGACGATGCCGAGGCCGTAGTTGCCGGCGTCGATCTTGGTTGTCTTCAGCCGCTCGGCCGCCACTTTTGCGGGCAGCAGATTCGTCCCGAGGCAGGTTCCGCCCCAGGTCGCAAGGTCGCCGATGGTGCCATAGGCGCCACCACCCTCCTTGCCCCATTCCATCGTCCAGTCGATGACATCGGTGGTGCCGGTCAGGCTCGGATTGACCTTTGCGGCCTCGGTGCCGTAAATCGCTCCCAGGTAGCCGTGGGCGCTAGGCGCGGGGAGACGAACGTTGCCGGGCATGAGACGAGAGGAGGTCAGGCCCGCCTTTCGGAGCACGGAGTTGACGAGTGCCTCGGGAGTCCTGCCGGTGACCTTCTGCATGACTTTACCCAGCAGCAGGTAGTTCGTCGTTGAGTAGCCGCCGGGCGCCGAGATTGCCTTGCCCTTTGCAATACCCAAGGCGATTGCCTGGTCGCGAGTAAATGTCTGACGTGGGTTGGCGAACATCTTGCCGACGGCTGGGTCGGCGTAGTCCGGTATGCGGCTCGTCATGCCGAGAAGCTGGGACACGGTCTTATTCGCTGCGATGGGATACCGACGAGCAACGGCGGGTGCGAGCTTGCCGACAGTGTCGCTCAGTTTGAGTTGGCCAGCGGCCACCTGCTCGAGGACTGCCGTGGCGAACATCGTCTTGGTAATCGACCCGAGGAGAAGGTGGTCCTTCACCGATGCAGGCTGAGATCCGAGAACCGCCTGGCCGTACGCCTGCTCGTAGTAGCCGCGCTTCGGGTCCCAGACCGCCAGCCACAGCCCGGGCGTCTGGTCGATGGAGTTGGCTAGGAAAGCCCTCGCTTCGGCATCGATCGCCGCGCGGTCGGTCGCCGACATCGTCTTGCTTCGGTCGATCGGAGTTGCCTTTGTCGCGACCTGAAAGGTGGCCGCGGTGCTCACGGGCGGTGCGGCCAGTGCGCTCGGGAGGATGCCAGCACTCAGTGTGGTGGTGGCAAGCGCAGCGGCGGCAATGAGTTGCGCTCGACGAGCCTTCATCGATTCTCCCTGGGGTAGTCAAGAGCAGCGATCGCCGCCATGTGGGTGAGGTGCTCGTAGGTTACAGCACCTCACACGATGGAAGGTCGCAGGTCAGTCGGGGCGGCGCCTTGAGCGGGGGACGATTTCACCGCCGACACTGCCCGAGGGAACTCGAGTCAGGATTCCTTTCCGCCTTGCCTTCTCAACCCAGCTGACGACCGTTCTCTCGGATACATGCCGCTCCAGCGCAATCGCCCGGGCGTAGCCGCGACCGATGGCCAAGTATTCGCGAGCGATTGCCTCGAGAAACTCGCCGGTCAGCGGTTCATTGGATGGTCTATTGAGGGTCGCGGCCTCGGGGAAACCCGTCAGTGGCAGTTCGTGCTCGAAGGGATCGATTCCGCGGCTGAGCAGGACGGGAACTCCATCCCGCACGACCTCAAGCGGGGAGGCCCAGCGGAACTCCCGCTGCATTCGATAAGGATCCATTCCAGTAGGCACCTGCGCGCTCATCCGAACAAGGGTTGGTTCCCCATCGATAAGGTCAATAGTGGCCTCGATCAACCAGCCGAGATCTCCGCTTTCGGGGTCGATGAACATGTGGTCAACGATGACGGGCAACGGGAAGGTGTGGTCGTCTGAGATACGCCAGCGTCGCTTGCGTCCGGCTGCCGGACGGATCCGAGAGGTCAAGCCCGGCCGCCTGATGACCACGAACACCCCCCCTTCCTTACAGGACCGTCGTCCGACCTTACACATGCCTTCAGTGAAGGGTGGTGCGATGCCGTCACCTGACCTTACACAGCGTATGCTCGCGTCCACGTCCACGTTAAGGAGCACGAGATGCGAAGACTTGCTGCGGCAGTCGCCACTCTCCTCCTTGTCGTGGTCGGGTTTCCGCACGCTTCGACAGTTTCGGCGTCGACGACATGGGACTTCACGAACGTCACCTTCACCCTGAGCGATGGCTTCGGTTCGACGACAAACGTAACGGTGCAGCAGATGCGAGTCACCGGTTCATCGGCTTCTGGCTACGTGAGGGTTGTAGACCCAGCGGTCAGGTATGCGTGCTACACGCGGGTGTTCAGTGGATTGACGGCGGAATGGTCCAACAGCACGCTGTCTCCGTGTAGCGGCACGGTCACCTTCTCGATCGACTCGAGCGGGAAGCTGACCCTCGCGGGCAGCGGGCTGGTAGCCGCAGGGATTCTTTTCACCGGAGCTGGATCAGGCTCCGGTCAGGGAATTGCGCACAAGCCGGTCGTCGTTCCGCTTCAAGACTGCACCGCGTCCTCCAACTCCACCTCGAAGAGAATTGAGTTCTCCTGGACGGACAACGCAGACGCGACGGGTTACCAACTCGCCATGAACGGGCCAGCTGGTGTGAAGCGGAACTTCGGGCCAGGTGGGTCGGGTTATGTGGAGTTCTCAGACTTGATGGTGGGAACCGCCTACAGCGCAACGTTGACCGCAACTCGGGCAGATGGCGAGACCGTCGCAACGTGCACGTCGAATGACGCCTGGACTCCGCCCGCGGCCCCCGCGGTGAACAGCACCGTTCCGGTTGCCGTAGGCGGCCTGCTCACCGTCAACTACTCCCTTCCTGACCCAACCGGGGTTCAGGGCATTGAGTACCGCATTGCCGGCGGGCCATGGCTGCGCCCGGGCGGGGTTGCACCGGTCAATGGTGCAGGTGGCTCTTTCACCGTGAGTGGACTCATTGAGCGCGGCCACACCCTTACCCTGCGGTCGGTGGGTGCTGACGCCGACGGTCTGCGGTGAACTGCCGACGGGAACCCGATTCGACCCGGCCACCGGGCGCATCAGCGGACGCCCGACGACTGTGGTTCTCCGGCCGACCCCACTGCGCGTTGCCGAAACGAGCCCATCCGGCAGGTCCGCGGCTTCGTTCATCTACGTCGTGAACCGTTCTGGGGTCTCATCCCTCAACTATCCGGCGCACCCGTATGTTCGCGTCGGCAAGAGAGTGCTGATCCGCCCGACCATCACCGGGATGGTGACTAGGACGAGCCCTCCTCACACGATCACCATCGTGGCCGTTACCAAGTCGGGAGCGCTTGTAGTGGCTGCCCCCGCCAAGATCACCTTCAGCGGCAAGCCGCGCTCCTCGTCGTAACTCAGAGCACTAAAGCCTCGCTTGACCCTGAACGCGAAGCGACGGGGCCAGCCTGTGGCTCGCGACTGGGGCATACGCGGGCCGTCAACGAGCAGACCGTAAACCGGCGGATGAGCGCGTCCGTCGCTACGGCACATCCGGGCTGACGGTCTCGCCGGGTGGCAGATCCGCCGTGTCGGTCGAAGGCTCGCAGTCCTCGGCGCCCAGCCGCGCGCGGGAGCGTTTAACGACGTCCCGGACGGTGCGCGGGCTGGTGCCGCGGATCCGGGCGATCTCCTTGGTGGTGCGGCCCTGGGCGACAAGATCCATGACGGCAGCCTGGGTTCGCGACAGAGCGGGGTTGGTCCGGCCCAGCAGTGTGTCGTGGCGGTGCTCGGCGGTGACTTCGCCGAGCAGGGCCGCCTCGAGCGCGTCGAGCAGGATGTCCTTGTCGGACAGTTGGTCCTTGCGCAGGTATGCAGCCCCCTCCGGGATCGGGACCCTGTTGCGTGAGAGGAAGCGGACGCTGGGGACGTGGGTGAGGAAGACGATCGCCAGCGCTGGGCTGCGCCGGCGTAGGGCGTCGGCGAGGGTCGCGTACCTGAGGTTGCAGTCGGCCCAGTCCGGGCCGGCGGCCGGTGTCGCGGGTGACGGCGTCCAAGGGGTGGTGCCTGTGAGGCCGTTGGGATTGGTGGGACAGACGGTGCCGGCGGTCGCGGCGGGCGCGATGGCGATGCCGCCGGCGAGGATGAGGGTGGTGGTGAGGGCGGCGATGATGCGGGTGCGTGTCCGGCGCTGGGGGTCGCGGGAGAGGTGACGGTTAATGGCGCGCTTTGACGGCCCGGACGCTGGCGTTCACGGGGACGGCGGTCGTTCATGTGCGGGTCTCCTTGCTGGGGCATGGGCGGAAGGTCTCGACCCGGATTTGGCCCGGTCTAGGGTGCGTCTCGAGCGACGCGCGCAGGCTGCCTAGCCCATGCACAGCAAAGAGTCAGTCTCAGGCTAGGCAGCGGCGTGCCGGGGCCTTCGAAAAGCGCCGCGTTTGGGGCGCTTTTGGCGGTCCGGCATGAAGAGCGTCCGCTATGCGGAGTGCTGCGGGCACTCGGGTCCGTGAACACGCGCTCCAAAGCCGCGAGGGATCTCCGGGCGGCTCCGGCCGACCTACGGACCGATCGAGTCCGCGCGGGCCCGGTCCACGACGTACCCCCCTGAAAGGGCGGCCTCAGGCACCCCGTGAGGGGGTTACGTAACCTCAAGGCCCGAGTTTCGTCAGGACCCGTTGGCGGGGTGGTGACGAAACTCCGCGGCCCTCACGGAATCGAGGCTGTGGGCGCGTCCGGACGGGGGTCCGCACACGGTGGGGCCTGACCGTGCACACGGCCCGCATCCGCGGTTCGCGGGGGATCGGCATCTCCTCCGGTAAGGTGCGGGGCCCCGGACGGCACTGGGCAGAACACCGTGGAAACCCGGTAGTTCGGGCGCTCGCGACTTCCTATTCCTTCGGAACTATTCGCAACGATGGGACTCGGTCCCGGTGAGGCACGGTCCACGATGAGTGCACGTTCACAGAGTCGCTTCGGCGTCTTCGGTCCAGGCTCGGCCAAGGCGGCCGGCGCTGTCATTGCATGCGCCGTCCTGCTCCTCGCCGGCTGCGGAGGCTCCGACGAAAGCGCCGCGGATGCGGGTGCGCCTGTCATCCGGGGCGACGTGGCGGGGGGTGGGTGTGAGGCTGCCACCGGGTCATGGACTGCGACGGCTGCGGTCGGCGGCGTCACCCGCACGGTTGTCTTCACCGCGCCGACGTACACGTCTCCTTGGACCACGTTCACGGCCACGGCGAACACGGGCCAGAGTGCGACGATCAGCAGCTCCTCGTCGAGCGGATCGATCCAGGTGCGGGGGCTGACGAAGCGGGCGAACAACACGTTCACCGTCACGGGAACCACTGCCAACGGGTGCACCTACACGTCCCCGCCGTCGATTACCGTCTCAGGCGTCGTTGAGGCGGTCGCCGCTCCCGGCGTCCCGACCATTTCGACGGTG
>JAULZL010000281.1:10342-13739 GCA_032117355.1 Candidatus Nanopelagicales bacterium | reverse complement strand
TCGTCTTCAGCGCGTTCCTGCTGTATACCGCGTGGAAGGTCTGGACCTCGGGCGAGGAGGAAGAGGAGCCCGATCCCGAGGGAAACGGCCTCGTTCGCTTCGTCGCACGACGATTCCCGACCTCACCCACCTATCACGGGACGAAGTTGACGGTTCGCAGCGCGGGGAGGCGAATGCTGACTCCGATGGCACTGGTCATGCTGGCGATCGGAACGACCGATTTGCTCTTCGCCCTGGACAGCATTCCGGCGGTCTTCGGCATCACCAGTGACCCGTACCTCGTGTTCACGGTCAACGCCTTTGCCCTGATGGGCCTTCGACAGCTCTTCTTCCTGCTGCGCGGGGTCCTCGGCAAGTTGCGCCACCTGAACAAGGGGCTGGCGGTGATCCTGGGCTTCATCGGAGTCAAGCTCCTGATCGATGCCCTGCATGAGACCACCTCGCTGCCGGTGCCCACGATCCCCATTTGGGTCTCACTTGGGGTCATCATCGTCGTCCTGGGGATCACCGCGGTGGTGAGCATCTACGACGCGCGTGAACCAGACGGCGGATAACGGGTTCTCCCCGTAATGTGAAGTGATATCAAAAACGTGGAGGATTGTGTGAACGTTTCCCTGGCCCTCTGGGCAGTAACCATCGCAGGCATCCTGGTGCTGATCGCCTTGGATTTCGTGACGGTGAGCCGCAAGCCCCACGAGGTCATGTTCAAGGAGGCGGCCGGCTGGTCGATTTTCTATATCGGAATAGCCATCGCCTTCGGCGTCGCCATGTTTGCCTGGCAGGGATCGCAATGGGGGACGGAGTACTTCGCCGCCTACCTCGTCGAGAAGTCCCTCAGCGTCGACAACCTCTTCGTCTTCATCATCATCCTCACCCAGTTCGCGGTGCCAAGCGTCCTTCACCAGAGGGTCCTGCTGGTCGGAGTGGTGCTGGCCCTCGTCCTCCGAGCGATCTTCATCGCCATTGGGGCCGCTGCGCTGAGCGCATTCGCCTTTACCTTCGTCATCTTCGGTGCCCTGCTCATCTGGACGGGGATCCAGCTCGCACGTCATCGCAACGAGGATCCCGATCCGATGGACAACGTTCTGGTGAGGACCGTGCGCAAGCGCTTCGCCTTCTCGGACGAGTACGACGGCTCCCGCATCTTCACCTCTGTCAACGGCCGACGGATGGCCACTCCGCTGCTGCTCGTCATGATCTCCATTGCTGCGACCGACCTGCTCTTCGCCTTGGACAGCATCCCCGCGACCTTTGGGGTTACCCAGGAGCCGTACCTGGTCTTCGCCGCCAACGCCTTCGCCCTGCTGGGCTTGCGCGCGCTGTACTTCCTGCTGCGGGGCCTGCTGGACAAGCTGGTCTACCTGTCGACGGGCCTCTCCGTGATCCTGGTCTTCATCGGGATCAAGTTGGTGTTCACCTACCTGCACGAGGAGTTTGCCGGCATTCCGAAGATTTCGACCAATGTCTCGCTGCTCTTCATCGGCGTGGTGCTGATCGTCGTGACGGTCGCCTCCTGGCTGAAGGTTCGCAAGGACCCGACCGCGGTTGCCCATGCGGGCCGACTGACCGCAAGCCATCACGAGCCCGACAAGGAGTAGCCGAAGGCCGAGTCGACCTCGGATTGGCGCTTGGAACCCCCGTGGCTGACTACTGGTGCTCCCGCTTGCGATGAGTTCGACCCACGCGGTCGTACCTGGTAGCGGCTAGTGACCGTGTTGGTCGAACTCGGCGAGGGAGCGACGCTGGTGGTCGAACTCGGCGAGGGAGCGACGCTGGTGGTCGAACTCGGCGAGGGAGCGACGCTGGTGGTCGAACTCGGCGGGTCTACCAGCCGCGCTCGCGCCACTCCGACAGGTGAGGCCGCTCTGCACCCAGGGTGGTGTCCTGACCGTGGCCGGGGTAGACCCAGGTGTCGTCCGGGAGGCGCTCGAAAACTCTGGTCGTCACGCCGTTCAGCAACTCGACGAACCGTTCGGGATCCTGCTCAGTGTTGCCGATTCCGCCGGGGAACAGGCAGTCCCCGGTAAAGAGGTGAACATGGCCCTCGGGATCGTCGTAGAGCAGGGCGATGGACCCGGGAGTGTGTCCGATCAGGTGGATGGCAGTCAGTGTCACCTCGCCGAATCGGATGGCATCGCCGTCGTCGACCGGGATGTCGGTGGCGACGGGGATGGCCCCGGCATCTAGCGCGCCGGCGTAGGTGCGGGCACCGGTCGCAGCCACCACCTCGGCAAGGCCCTGCCAATGGTCCCGGTGCCGATGGGTGGTGATGACCGTGCTGATCCCGTCCGCACCGATCAGGGAGAGCAAACGCTCCGGCTCGGCAGCGGCATCAATCAGGGCCTGCTCGCCCGTTTGGCGGCAGCGCAGCAGGTAGGAATTGTTGTCATAAGGTCCAACAGCGAGCTTGGAGATGATGAGTGCGGGTAGTTCGCGCACGTCCGCGGATCCGCCGACCGATACCTTGCCGGTATACATTGCCCTGTCCCTCCGGCCCGATCATCCTGACCTCGGCCTGCTCATTGTGAAAGGAGTCTCGTGGGAGACCTGCTGGTCGTCCGAGGCGCTCGTGAGCACAACCTTAAGGATGTCTCCCTTGAATTGCCGCGCGATGCGCTGATTGTCTTCACGGGCCTGTCCGGCTCGGGGAAGTCCAGCCTCGCCTTTGACACCATCTTCGCCGAGGGCCAGCGCCGCTACGTCGAGAGCCTGTCGGCCTATGCCCGGCAATTCCTGGGCCAGATGGACAAGCCCGATGTCGATTTCATCGAAGGCCTCTCGCCCGCAGTCTCAATCGATCAGAAGTCAACCTCTCGCAATCCGCGGTCAACCGTGGGCACCATCACCGAGGTCTACGACTATCTGCGGTTGCTGTACGCCCGCATCGGCAAGCCGCACTGCCCGGCATGCGGCGCCGTGATCGCCCGCCAGACCCCTCAGCAAATCGTCGACCAAGTCCTTGAACTTCCGGCGAGCACCCGGTTCCAGGTCCTCGCGCCGGTGATCCGCGAGAGAAAGGGCGAGTACGCGGAACTCTTCCGTCAGTTCCAGGCCCAGGGCTATTCACGAGCGCGCATCGACGGGGTTGTCTACGGCCTCGAGGAGGTTCCTGCCCTTAAGAAGCAGGAGAAGCACACCATCGAGGTTGTGATCGACCGGCTCACCGTGAAGCCCGAATCGCGTCGCCGACTCACCGACTCGGTGGAAACGGCTCTGAAGCTCTCCCAGGGTCTGGTGTTGCTTGACTTCGTGGACCTTGACGAGTCGGATCCGGCTCGCGAGCGGGTCTTCAGCGAGCACCTTGCCTGCGTCAAGGATGGGCTGTCCTTCGAGGAGCTCGAGCCTCGCTCCTTCTCCTTCAACTCGCCCTTTGGTGCCTGCCCAGAGTGCGCGGGTC
>JAULZL010000281.1:0-10332 GCA_032117355.1 Candidatus Nanopelagicales bacterium | reverse complement strand
CGGCGCGAGGTGGATCCCGAGCTGGTCGTCCCCAACGGTGAACTCACCTTGACTGAGGGCGCGATCTCGCCGTGGAGTGGCGGCAATGTCTCGGACTACTTCCGACGGCTGCTCGAAGCCCTCTGCGATGAGCTCGAGATCGACATGGATACCCCCTGGGACAGCCTGCCGGCGAAGGCGCGCAAGGCAATCCTGAGCGGCCACCCGACCGAGGTCCACGTCCGCTACCGCAATCGATACGGCCGGCAGCGCTCGTACTTCACAAGTTATGAAGGCGTCATCCCCTATCTCGAGCGCAGGCATTCCGAGTCAGACAGCGACAGCGCCAGGGAACGGCTCGAGGGGTACATGCGCGAGGTGCCGTGCCACGGTTGCGGCGGCAGCCGGCTCAAGCCGCTCTCCCTCGGGGTGACCGTGTCTGGCAAGTCGATCGCCGAGGTCGCGTCCCTGCCGATCGGCGAGGCAGCCGTGCTGCTGGCCGGCCTGAAGCTAAACAAGCGCGACTCGGCCATCGCCTCCAGGGTCTTGAAAGAGGTGAATGAGCGACTGCAGTTCCTGATTGACGTCGGACTGCACTACCTGTCGCTCGACCGGCCGGCGGCAACTCTGGCAGGCGGCGAGGCTCAGCGCATCCGCCTGGCCACCCAGATCGGCTCGGGGCTGGTCGGTGTCCTGTACGTCCTGGACGAGCCCAGCATCGGGCTGCACCAGCGGGACAATCGGCGCCTCATCGAGACACTGGTCCGGCTGCGGGATCTCGGCAACACCCTGATCGTGGTCGAGCATGACGAGGACACGATCAGGACGGCGGATTGGGTCGTGGACATCGGCCCGGGCGCCGGGGAGCACGGTGGGCAGATCGTCGTGAGCGGCTCGGTGGCCGACCTGCTCGCACACCCGGATTCGGTGACCGGCCAGTACCTGACCGGCAAGCGCAAGATCGAAGTCCCGGAAACCCGACGTCCAATTCAGGAGCGGGTGATCACTGTCCACGGGGCCAGCGAGCACAACCTGCGAAATGTCACGGTCGAGTTCCCCCTGGGCTGCCTGGTAGCGGTCACCGGGGTCAGCGGCTCGGGGAAGTCCACCCTGGTCAATGACGTGCTGTACAACGTCCTGGCCCGTGACCTCAATGGCGCACGCCACGTGCCCGGTCGCCACAAGCGCGTCACCGGCCTCGAGCACGTTGACAAGGTTGTCCATGTCGACCAGAGCCCTATCGGTCGAACCCCGCGCAGCAATCCGGCGACCTACACGGGCGTGTTCGACCACATCCGCAAGCTCTTCGCCCAGTCACCCGAGGCTCAGGTGCGCGGTTATCAGCAGGGCCGCTTCTCCTTCAACGTCAAGGGCGGTCGGTGCGAGGCCTGCTCGGGGGACGGCACCATCAAGATTGAGATGAACTTCCTGCCGGATGTGTATGTCCCATGTGAGGTCTGCCAAGGGGCTCGGTACAACCGAGAAACCCTGGAGGTTCACTACAAGGGCCGGACGATCGCTGAGGTGCTGGACATGCCTATCTCCGAGGCACTGGAGTTCTTCGCCCCCATCCCGCCGATCGCCCGTCATCTCGCAACCCTCGTCGACGTCGGGCTGGGATACGTCCGGATGGGGCAGTCGGCGCCCACGCTCTCGGGGGGCGAGGCTCAGCGGGTGAAACTCGCTGCGGAACTACAGAAGCGCTCAACCGGGCGAACCATCTACGTCCTTGATGAACCCACAACCGGTCTCCACTTTGAAGACATTCGCAAGCTCCTCGGCGTGCTGCACTCCCTGGTCGACAAGGGGAACACGGTCATCGTGATCGAGCACAATCTCGATGTCATCAAGACGGCGGACTGGGTAATCGACATGGGCCCAGAGGGCGGATCCGGCGGGGGCCTGGTCGTCGCTCTTGGTACACCCGAGAAGGTTGCTTCAGTCACGGGTAGTCACACGGGTGCATTTCTTTCCGACATCCTGATTGAAGCCACGCGGCGTGCCCCGGTTGGCCGCGCGCGATCCCGCATGTGACGTAGCGTTGCCAGCAATCGCATTGGTCTCACCCGACGAGAGGAAGAACGGATATGTCAGCTGAATTCACGGTTGATCGGCGCAGGGTGCTGCAGGCAGGCGGGGTCGTTGCCGTTGGTGTCGCGGTGGCAGCCTGCGGCTCGGGCGAGTCGGCGTCTCCCAGCTCTGCTCCTGCTGAGTCAGCAGCGAGCTCAGCTGGCAGTGCCGGTGCTGCGGGTGCAGTCGTTGCGGCGGTGGCAGAGGTGCCCGTCGGCGGCGGGGTCATCATCCAGGAGCCGCCCATCGTCGTCACCCAGGCCTCCGCCGGTGAGATTCGTGCATTCACCGCGATCTGCCCGCATGCAGGCTGCCTGGTGTCCGAGGTCGTCGACAGCGAGATCATCTGCCCGTGTCACGGGTCGGCCTTCTCGATCGTGGACGGTGCAGTCATCCAGGGTCCCGCCACTCAGGGACTAGCCCCGGAGGCTGTGTCCGTTCAGGGGGACAGCGTCATCCTCGGCTGACCTGCACCCCCTGAAAACCACATCGCAAACCGACCCCCCTGCTGGTTGACCCGATGCGCTCAGGTGACGCCCTGCGGCCGAAGCCGGGGGAGATCCCGACTGAGCCGGGCGTGTATCGGTTCTACGACGCACGCGGTCAGGTCATCTACGTGGGCAAGGCACGGAGCCTGCGACCGCGGCTCAGTAGCTACTTCCAGGATCCGGCTGGTCTGCATCCGCGCACCCAGTCGATGGTGCATACGGCTGCGAGAGTCGACTGGGTTGTCGTTCGCAATGAGGTCGAGGCGCTCTCCCTCGAGTACGCCTGGATCAAGGAGTTCGACCCGCGATTCAACGTGAAGTACCGAGACGACAAGTCGTATCCGTACCTCGCCGTCACGTTGTCCGACGAGTATCCGCGGGTGCTCGTTGTCCGCGAGGCCAAGCGGAAGGGGACCCGCTACTTCGGGCCGTTCGCTCATGCCTGGGCAATCCGGGACACCCTCGACGAGTTGCTGAAGGTCTTCCCGGTTCGATCGTGTCGTGATGGTGTGTTCACCCGAGCCACGCAGGTGGGGCGGCCTTGCCTGCTCGGCTACATAGGTAAGTGCTCCGCCCCCTGCGTTGGACGAATCTCCCCGGCGGACCACCGCAGCCTCGTGCAGGACTTCTGCACCTTCATGTCGGGCCAGGGTGAGTCATTCATTCGCGACCTTGACCGGCAAATGCGCGATGCAGCCAGCGATCAGCGGTACGAGGAGGCAGCGCGGCTAAGGGATCGGGCCGGTGCCCTGCGGCGGGCCATGGAGCGCAACACCGTTGTGTTCCCGGATGGCACGGATGCGGACCTCATCGGGATCGCAGACGATGAACTGGAGGCCGCCGTCCAGGTCTTCCACGTCCGTGAGGGCCGTATTCGTGGTGAGCGAGGATTCATCCTGGAGAAGGCCGAGGCCCTTGAGCCTGGCGAATACGTGGATCGGGTCCTCCAGGGCGTCTACGGTCAGGAGCCACCATCGGGTATCCCGCGCGAGGTCCTGGTGTCGGCCGAGCCGGACTCCACGTCAGCCTGGGAGCAGTGGCTGAGTGACACCCGGGGCTCACGGGTAAGCGTCCGAGTGCCGCAGCGAGGCGACAAGCGGGCCCTCATGGACACCACGATCGCCAATGCCGTTCGCGTCCTTGCCAGCCACAAGTTGAAACGCTCCAGTGACCTCACCACCCGAAGTCGGGCGCTGACCGAACTGCAGGAAGCCCTAGGGCTGGCCGAGGCTCCGCTGCGGATCGAGTGCATCGACATCTCAACCCTGCAGGGCCAGGACACCGTCGCGTCGCTGGTTGTCTTCGAGGATGCCCTGCCGTGCAAGCGGGACTACCGCAGTTTCATCATCCGCACGCCTGGGGCCGATGACACCGCCGCGGTCGCCGAAGTCGTCAAGCGCCGCTTTGCCCCGCGACCGGATTCCTCAGGAGACGAGGAGGCCACCGCCTCCGGTGACGATGCTCAGCAGCTTGCTTCCGCGGCATTCGTGGAGGAGCCCGCAGGCGCCTCGATCGGCGCGGCCCCGCGGCGAAGGCGGCCGACCTTCGCCTACCCACCGGGGCTCTTCGTGGTCGACGGGGGTCAGCCGCAGGTGCGAGCCGCTCAGGATGCACTGATGGCCGCGGGTATCGCGGACGTCCCGGTGGTGGGCCTGGCCAAGAGGCTTGAGGAAGTCTGGTTGCCCGATGATCCGGATCCGGTGATCCTGCCAAGGTCGAGTGAGGCCCTGTACCTCCTGCAGCGAATTCGCGACGAGGCCCATCGCACGGCCATCGCCCTGCATCGAAAGAGGCGGGGCAAGCGCCAGACGAGCAGTGCCCTTGATGGCATCAGAGGTCTGGGAACAGCGAAGGCCGCCGCCCTGGTGAGGCACTTCGGCAGCATGCGTTCGCTACGGGCGGCGGACATTGCTGCACTTCAGCAAGCCCCGGGCATCGGACCAGTACTTGCTGCAACAATTCATGCGGCCCTGCATCCCGACAGTTCGGAAGGCGACGTACCCCACGACGATGAGTAGCCCCATGGATGAGCAACCCACCAGGCGTTCGGTTGACTTTCCCCTTGCCCTGGTAACCGGGATGTCAGGTGCCGGTCGGTCTACTGCGGCGCGCGCTCTGGAGGACATGGGCTGGTTCGTCATCGACAACCTCCCCCCGTCGCTGCTCAAGCCAGCCGTCGACCTGGCTCGCGATGGCTCGGACGTCACCAAGGTGGCCGTTGTCGTCGACGTTCGGGGCGGGATGTTCTTTCGAGCCCTTAGCCGAGTCCTGACCGAACTGCCACGTGACGGAGTGGCAGTTCGGACCCTGTTCCTCGAGGCCTCCGATGACGTCCTGGTCCGGCGCTTCGAGAGCTCACGGCGGCCCCACCCACTCCAGGGTGACAAGCGGATCACCGACGGACTTCGACTTGAGCGCGAACTCCTCGGTGACCTGCGCGCCAACGCAGACGTCGTCATCGACACCAGCACCATCAACGTGCATGACCTTCGGCGCAAGGTCGAGGCAGCCTTTAGCGACGACGACCCCCGCGTGCTGAGAGCAACGGTGATGTCCTTTGGCTTCAAGTACGGCATTCCGGTCGACGCTGACCTTGTGGCAGATGTTCGCTTCCTGCCCAATCCGCACTGGGATGAGCGGCTGAGGCCAATGAATGGCCTCGACGATGACGTCTCTTCCTTCGTACTCGCTCAGTCGCCTGCGGCGCCGTTTCTTGACGGCTACGCCGCATTGGTGTCCCTCATGCGCGAGGGCTACCTCGAGGAGGGCAAGCGCTACCTCACCGTGGCGGTCGGATGCACCGGAGGAAAGCATCGAAGCGTCGCGATGGCGGAGTCCCTCGCCGAACGGCTGCGCATTCTCGGTATCGAGACCCTGGTCATTCACCGCGACCTAGGCCGGGAGTGAGCCGCCGGGGGCCGGGAAGTCGCTCCGGCGAGGAGCAGCGGCCCGCTGTCGTCGCCCTCGGTGGCGGCCATGGTCTTGCAGCATCACTTCGTGCATTGCGTCGGATCACCGACAGGATCACCGCGGTCGTCGGGGTTGCCGATGACGGCGGCTCCAGCGGCCGTCTCCGCGAGCAGTTCGGAATCCTCCCCCCCGGAGACCTTCGCATGGCCCTGGCTGCCCTGTGCGCCGATGACACCTGGGGGCGGACCTGGAGTGACGTCGTTCAGCATCGGTTCGGTGGCGCCGGAGAACTGGCCGGTCACAGCCTGGGAAACCTGCTCATCACCGCACTATGGGAGCAAACGCATGACCCGGTTGAAGGGCTTGATTGGGTTGCCGCTCTCCTTGAGGCCCAGGGCCGAGTCCTGCCCTGCAGCACCGTCCCGCTGGATATCGTCGCCGATGTCATCGGCCTGAATCCGCTCCAACCCCAGCAGGCGTCCACCATCCGAGGTCAGGCGACTATCGCCGCCACCCTCGGAGACGTCATCGACATTCGCATCGAGCCGACGAATCCACCTGCATGTGCTGAGGCCGTCACCGCCGTGAACCAAGCCGACGCCGTTGTCCTGGGGCCGGGGTCGTGGTTCACCTCCGTCTTGCCCCACCTGCTCATCCCGGATCTCGCCCGGGCCATCGTCGAAAGCCCCGCGCGCCGGGTAGTCGTCATGAACCTCGACCCGGCAAGCGACCAGGAGACCTCTGGCCTTCCTCTGGCCGAGCACCTGCGCGTGATGCAGCGGATCGTTCCCGGCCTTCGGGTGGACACGGTGATCGCCGATCCGGTGGACATCGACGATATCTCCGCTCTGCATGACGCCTGCGGTGAGTTGGGGGCGCAGCTTCTCCGCGTGCCGGTGAGTTTTTCGGACGGCCACCGGCCGGGTGTCCACGATCCGGATCGGCTTGCTGTTGCCCTTCGCGGCGTTGTGACCGATGAACGACGCGGGGTGGACCCGCGGGCTTGACCCCGATGTGGCGTGGCGCGTGGCAGGATGCCAACCATGGCGATGACGGCAGCGGTCAAGGACGAGTTGAGTCGCATCGACGTCAAGAAGACGTGTTGCCGTAAGGCCGAGGTCGCAGCAATACTTCGGTTCTCCAGTGCACTGCATCTCGTCGCCGGCCAGATCGTCATCGAGTCCGACCTTGACGCAGGATCGATCGCTCGCCGGCTCAAACGGGAGCTCTTTGACCTCTACGGCCACGGCAGCGAGATCGCGATCGTTCAGCCAACGGGCCTGCGCAAGGGCACCCGGTATCTCGTTCGGGTCGTGAATTCAGGTGACGTCCTGGCCAAGCAGACGGGCATAGTCGATCCGGGGGGACGCCCCGTCCGAGGACTGCCACCGGTGATCGTGACCGGTGGCCTGTGTGACTGTGAGGCTGCTTGGCGAGGTGCCTTCCTGGCCCATGGGTCGCTGACTGAGCCGGGTCGCTCATCCTCCCTTGAGATCACCTGCCCGGGACCGGAGGCCGCCCTGGCCCTCGTAGGTGCTGCGCGTCGGCTAGGGATCTCGGCCAAGTCACGGGAGGTCCGGGGCGTTGATCGGGTCGTCATCAGGGACGGCGATGCCATCGGCGCCCTGCTGACTCGACTTGGTGCCCACGAGTCGGTCCTGGCCTGGGAGGAACGGCGTATGCGCCGCGAGGTCAGGGCGACAGCGAATCGACTTGCCAATTTCGACGATGCGAACCTTCGGCGATCCGCGCGTGCAGCCGTAGCAGCGGGTGCCCGGGTCCAACGAGCCATGGAGATCCTCGGTGACGAGGTTCCCCGCCACCTGGTCGAGGCGGGCCGCCTCCGCCTGGAGCATCAGCAGGCCAGTCTCGAGGAGCTCGGAGCCCAGGCTGATCCGCCAATGACCAAGGACGCCATTGCCGGACGAATTCGCCGGTTGCTTGCCCTTGCCGACAAGCGGGCTGCAGACCTCGGCATTCCGGACACCGAATCTGTCCTGGCTGCTGAGTTTGACCTTGAGGGTGCCGGCTCCGTTGATGGGGGTTGGGAGTAACTCATTCGCTAGGCTTTGCGCGATAGCGCTTACATCGCTGTCGAATACGCAATCAGCCACGAGCATCGCGAGGAGTCCCACGTGACCATCAAGGTCGGCATCAACGGCTTCGGCCGCATCGGACGCAACTTCTATCGCGCCCTGGTCGCCAGCGGCGCTGACGTACAGATCGTTGGAATCAACGACCTCACCGACACCAAGACCCTGGCGCACCTGCTCAAGTACGACAGCATCCTGGGCCGTCTTGGCCGGGACGTCGTCGCGGGGGAGGGTCAGATCACGGTCGACGGCACGGTCATCCCGGTGTTCGCAGAGCGCGACCCTGCTGCCCTTCCCTGGTCGAAGGTCGGAGCCGACATCGTCATCGAGTCGACCGGCTTCTTCACCTCAGCCGCTGACGCCGGAAAGCACCTCTCGGCAGGAGCAAAGAAGGTGATCATCTCCGCTCCCGCCTCAGGCGAGGACATCACGATCGTCATGGGAGTGAACGACACGTCCTACGATCCGGCGAACCACAACATCATCTCGAATGCCTCGTGCACGACGAACTGCCTTGCGCCTATGGCGAAGGTGATCGACGATGCCTTCGGTATCGAGCGCGGCTTGATGACGACCATCCACGCCTACACCAACGACCAGAACATCCTGGATTTCCCCCACAAGGACCTGCGCCGGGCGCGCGCTGCGGCGCTCAACATGATCCCGACCAGCACGGGGGCCGCCAAGGCGATCGGGCTGGTGATGCCGAACATGAAGGGCAAGCTGGACGGCTATGCCATGCGCGTTCCCGTTCCGACGGGTTCAGCCACCGATCTCACCGTTGAACTCAAGACAGCGGCCACTCGAGACGAGATCAACGCCGCCGTGAAGGCTGCCGCGGATGGACCGCTCAAGGGAATCCTGGTCTACACCGAGGACCCGATCGTCTCCACCGACATCGTGACCGACCCGGCCTCCTGCATCTTCGACGCGGGGCTGACCAACGTAAACGGCAACATGGTCAAGGTCCTCGGCTGGTACGACAACGAGTGGGGCTACAGCAACCGCCTCGTCGACCTCGTCCAGCTCGTCGGCTCCCAGTTCTGACGCACCGATGAAGTCACTCGACGACCTAGAGGTCGCCGGACGCACGGTGCTGGTCCGGGCCGACTTCAATGTGCCCCTTGCCAAGGGCCCGGACGGATCCACGTTTATCACCGACGATGGACGAATCCGAGCGGCGTTGCCGACCCTTGCCTTCCTGCGCGATGCCGGCGCCAAGGTCGTCATCATTGCTCATCTGGGTCGACCCAAGAAGGGCCCGGACGAATCCCTGAGCCTGGCTCCGATCGCTAGCCGCCTCGGCGAACTCCTGGGAGTCACTGTCGAACTCGGCCGGGACATCACCGGACCGCGGACGGTCGCCCTCGTGGCGGGCATGGAACCGGGCTCCGTCCTGCTTCTGGAGAACATCCGGTTCGACGGGCGCGAGACAAGCAAGGACCCAGCCGAGCGTTCGGCCTTGGCCGCTGAACTCGCCGCGCTTGGCGATGCATACGTGTCCGATGGGTTCGGCGTGGTTCACCGGGAGCAAGCCTCGGTTACGGATATCGCGCGCATCCTTCCGTCGGCTGCCGGTCGGTTGGTCGAGAAGGAGGTCGAGATCTTCTCGGGGCTACTGGCGAATCCGGCGCGTCCCTACGTTGTCATCTTGGGTGGCTCCAAGGTGAGCGACAAGTTGGGCGTCATCGGAAATCTCATCGGCAGGGTCGATCGACTCCTGATCGGCGGTGGAATGGCGTTCACCTTCCTGGCCGCACAGGGACACGGCGTCGGCGACTCCCTCCTCGAGGAAGACCAGGTTGAGGCTGTTCGTGGATTCGTGGAGCAGGCGGCTACTTCCGGAGTGGAATTGCTGCTGCCGGTGGACGTGATCGTGGCTGATGCGTTCTCCGACTCGGCCCAAACCATGGTGGTTGAGGCGGACTCGATTCCCTCGGGTTGGCGAGGACTCGATATCGGGCCCCGCACCACAGCCCTGTTTGCTTCGAGAATCACCGATGCAGCAACCGTTGTCTGGAACGGGCCGATGGGGGTATTCGAAATGGCGCCTTTCGCGGCCGGAACGCGAGGCGTTGCCGAGGCCATGGCGGCATCGGGGGCCCTGACCGTGGTCGGCGGTGGGGATTCCGCCGCGGCGATTCGAGTTCTCGGGATCGATGAATCACGCTTTACTCACATCAGTACCGGGGGCGGCGCAAGCCTGGAATACCTGGAGGGCAAGGACTTGCCTGGAATCAACGTCTTGGAAGAGGTCTGATATGGCAACCGTCGATCGGATGCCGCTCATCGTCGGCAACTGGAAGATGAATCTGAACCACTTCGAGGCAATAGCCCTGGTTCAGAAGTTGGCGTTCGCGCTGAACGAGGAGGACTTCGCCAAAGTTGGAGTTGCCGTCCTGGTCCCGTTCACTGACATCCGCTCAGTTCAGACGGTGATTGAGGGGGACAAGTACGAACTCGGCTATGGGGCCCAGGACGTATCACCGCATGCGTCCGGTGCCTTCACCGGTGAGGTCTCTGCTGCGATGCTGGGTCGGCTGGGCTGTGGCTATGTCGCGGTTGGCCACAGTGAACGTCGCCAGTATCACGGGGAGACCGATTCGCTCGTGAATGCAAAGGCGAAAGCAGCAATCGCCAGTTCAATCGTCCCCATCGTCTGTGTCGGGGAGGGCCTGGAAGTCAGGCGGGCAGGTCAGGCCGTCGAGCACGTCCTGGCCCAGGTCGACGGCTCCCTCGAGGGCCTCACGGCCGAGCAGGTCGCGGATCTGGTTGTCGCTTACGAGCCCGTA
>JAULZL010000280.1:0-2062 GCA_032117355.1 Candidatus Nanopelagicales bacterium | reverse complement strand
GTGGGCCGGGCTCGAGGGTCGGGCACTGCCGGTGAGCCGACGGGGGGAGTCCGCATGAGCGACGTGACGGTGTGGTTCGAGGGCTACTGGCCCGGTCTCAAGGCCGAGGTCGGTGGCAAGGCCGCGAGCCTCGGGGAGATGACCGGAGCGGGTCTGCCGGTCCCGCCCGGCTTCGCAGTGACGACCGCGGGCTACCGCGCGGCGCACGACGCCGCCGATCTCGACGCGACGCTCGCGCGACTGCTGCACGGCCTCGACATCTCAGACACCACCCAGGTGAGCACGGTCTGCGGTGAGATCCGCGATGTCATCCGGACCATGCCCCTGCCGGTCGATGTCGAGCGGCAGATCCGCCATGACTACGCCGAGCTCTGCCGCAAGTGCGATGTCGAGGACCTGCCCGTCGCTGTGCGGTCTTCGGCAACGTCGGAGGACTCGCCGGACGCGTCATTTGCGGGCGAGCATGACACCTACCTGTGGATCCGAGGTGGCGACGCCGTGGTCGACGCCGTACGCCGCTGCTGGGCCAGCCTCTTCACCGACCGCGCTACCTGCTACCGCGTGGAGATGGGCTACGAGCATCGCTCCGTCGAGATGGCCGTGGTCATTCAGAAGATGGTGCGGCCTATCGCCGCGGGCGTGGCCTTCACGCTCAATCCGGCCAATGGCGATCGCTCCCAGGTGGCCGTCGACGCGGCCTGGGGCTTCGGCGAGGCCGTGGTCTCCGGAGAGGTCACCCCCGACAACTTCCTCGTGGACAAGGTGCTCCTCGAGGTGAGCAAGCGCGAGATCAGCCACAAGGCCCATGAGTACCGCCTCACCGATCACGACTCCGTCGAGAAGTCCGAGGTCGAGGCGGAGCGTGCGGATACACCCTGCCTCACCGACCCCCAGTTGAAGGCCATCGCGTCCCTCGCGAAGACAGCCGAGAAGCACTACGGCTGCCCTCAGGACATCGAATGGGCGGTCGATGCTGATCTCCCCGACGGTGACAACGTCATCCTGCTCCAGGCCCGTCCCGAGACGGTGTGGAGCAAGAAGCCACGCCAGTCCGTGGCGAGTTCCGCGGACAAGAACCCCATGGCCAGCATTGTCTCGACATTGATGAATCCGCTGTACGCACGCAAGGACTAGTGAAGGATCGCTCCACCCGGCAAGGACCCAGGATTCGTGCCCCCCGGTCACGAACACACGAGAGGAATGGCAGATGGCCGATCGGTTCCCCAGCCCGTTCGACATCGAGACGCCCGCGGGCGCCGAGGGTTGGCAAGAGATGTACGTGTACTCGTCGCTCTTCAGCGAGTCACGCAAGGAGTTCGAGGACTCGATCTTCTGGTTCCAGGACGGTGTGCACTGGCCCAAGGTGCTCACTCCCTGGGACGCCACCTTCTATGAGTTCGCGATTGCCTCGCTGTCGCAGTACAACACCCGCCATCTGCAGGTGCCCCCGGCCAACGGCATCGCCTTCCGCATCCTCAATGGCTACGGCTATCTCACCCCTGTCCCCGCCGATCCGGCGACCATCGAGGCGCGGGTTGAGAACTTCATGGATCGCGCCGGCTTCTACTTCATGAACTGGAACGACCTCTACGACAAGTGGATGATCAAGATCCGCAACCTGGTCAAGGAGCTCGAGAGCGTCAACTTCGAGCCCCTGCCCGAGATCGAGGACGCCGACGCGATCGTCAAGTCGGGCGCGGGACTGGGATCGGGCTATCAGATCCAGGAGAACTACCGCACCCTGCTCGATCTCGCCCTCAAGCTGTGGAACTACCACTTCGAGTTCCTCAACCTCGGCTACGCCGCGTACCTGGACTTCTTCGGCTTCTGCAAGCAGGCTTTCCCCGGCATCCCCGACCTCGCCATCGCGAAGATGGTCGCGGGTGTCGAGGTCGACCTCTTCCGCCCTGACGAGGAGCTCAAGCGCCTGGCGCGCGTCGCACTCGACTCCGGTGTCGCCGAGGCGTTCGCCGTGGGCGATGTGGAGCAGACCTGCGAGATCCTCAAGGGCTCCGACGCGGGCCGTGCATGGATCGCCTCCTTCCAGGAGTCAGCCGAGCCC
>JAULZL010000279.1:0-5125 GCA_032117355.1 Candidatus Nanopelagicales bacterium | reverse complement strand
CGGGCAATTCGCTGCACGGTGTTGGGGTCAATCACAAAGTTCTGACCACGCTTCTTGGTCGGACGAATTCCAAGGGCTGCCGCAAGAGCCCGGACCTCACGTGCACCCAGCAGTCGTGGAAGGTCGTTCACCGGTTGTTACTCACCAGGGACCGAACGCGCGCTGGGCGTTGTCCCACAGGACAGCCGACATCTCGCCCTCTTCCATCCCTCGATGGCTCGCCATGGCGCGCACGGTGAACGGCATCAGGTACGAGCCATTCGACCGACCTCGGTTTGGCTCCGGGGTCAGGTAAGGCGCATCGGTCTCGACCAGCAGGAGTTCCTCGGGGACGATCATCATCGCCTCGCGGAGTGAGGTGTTCGCCTTGTAGGTGATCACTCCCGCAAAGGACATGTACCAGCCACGCTCCGCGCAGTAGGCGGCCATGCCGGCATCGCCGCTGAAGCAATGGAAGATGACCCGCTCCGGTGGGCCCTCGTCTTCCAAGATGGAGATGACATCGTCGTGCGAGTCGCGATCGTGGATCACCAGGGTCTTGTCGAGTTGCTTAGCGAGGGCGATGTGCCAACGAAAAGACTCTTGCTGCGCACCGCGCCATTCTTCCTTCGTGCGGAAGTAGTCCAGCCCCGTCTCCCCCACAGCACGAACAACCGGATCCTTGGCCAGCTCGGCGATCACCGCAAGCGCTTCTTCTAGGTGCTGAAGTCCATGTCGTTCAACCATCCGTGCCGCATCATTGGGGTGGATAGCCACGCCGACGATGACATCCGGCCGCGACTGCGCCATCTCAACCGACCATCTCGCTGCATCGACATCGCAGCCGATCTGAACGACCTTCTCCACCCCTGCGGCGCGGGCGAGCTCAAGCATCACGTCCGGATCAGGTCGGCTATCGCCGTGCAGATTGCGGTCGTGTACGTCGAGGTGGCAGTGAGTATCGATAACGGGGACCACCAGGGGTAGCGCTTGGGTGATCGTGGTCGAAGCGGCCATCAGGCCGGGTCCTCAAGCCTGGGGAAGAGGGAATCGCCCTTCGTCACCTTTGACCCTGGCGGCAATTGATCCCACTGGGCAATGTTTGCCACCGGCTGCAATTCGATGGGACCAATGGCCACGTCCGCACCTAGTTGCCGCCACAGATCGGCCATTGCCTTCGGCATCAACGGGAAGTACAGCACCGCTATCGCCCGCAACGACTCGCAGATCGAGTACAGGACGGTGTCGAGGCGCTCATCATTCGCTGGATCCTTGGCCAAGGCCCACGGCTCCTGCTCCGTGACGTAGAGATTCACCGCGTCGACAAAGCCGCGGATCGATGCGATCGCAGACGAGAAATCAAGGGCGCAGAAGGCCGCGTCTGCTTCGTCGACGACCACGGATAGTCGCTCGCGCAACTCGAGTTCAACCGCGATGTACGTACCTGCAGCGGGCAACAAGCCATCCCGATACTTGTTGACCATCGCCGTCGCTCGGGATGCCAGGTTGCCCAGGCCATTGGCAAGCTCCGAGGTGTATCGCGCGGACATGTCCTCCCAGGAGAAGGATCCATCATGGCCGAAGGCGATCGCCCTCATGAAGTAGTACCTGAACGCATCAGAGCCGAAGTGGTCGATGATCTGCGACGGCGCAATGCCCGTCAGCTTGCTCTTCGACATCTTCTCGCCGCCCACCAGCAGCCACCCGTGCGCAAATACCTTGTGAGCAACGGGAACTCCGGCGGCCATCAGCATGGCTGGCCAGTACACGGCGTGGAAGCGCAGGATGTCCTTGCCAACGAGGTGAACATCAGCCGGCCAGGTCGTCGCGAAGCGCTGGCCCTCCGCGGAATCGGGATCGGCCCCGTACCCGACCGCCGTGGCGTAGTTGAGCAGCGCGTCGAACCAGACGTACACGACCTGCTTTGCATCCCAGGGCAGCGGGATACCCCACGACACCGAGGATCGAGACATCGAGATGTCGACAAGTCCCTGCCGAAGGAAACTCATCACCTCGTTGTAGGCACTCTGCGGTTGAATCGCATCGGGGTTGGCCTCATAGTGCGCGATCAGGCGCTCGGCGAAGGCGGACAGTTGGAAGAACCAGTTGTCCTCGCTCACCTGCTCGACCGGGCGGCCATGAACCGGGCACAGGGACTGCCCAGCGAGATCGCCATCGCCAACGACAAGGTCCCCTGGAAGTTTGAATTCCTCGCAGCCAACGCAGTACGGGCCCTCATAAGGAGCGGCGTAGACGAAGCCGTTGTCCCGCACGGCCTGCCAGAACTTCTGGACCGCGGTCACATGGCGCTCGGACGTGGTGCGAATGAAGTCGTCATTTGCGGCATCGACGGTCTGCAACACAGGAAGCCAGTCCTCGGCGACGAGTCGATCCACCCAATCCTGAGGTGACACCGCTCCAGACTCAGCCGCCCGTTCGACCTTCGTGCCGTGCTCATCGACCCCGGTCAGGAACCACACCCGCTCCCCGCGCTGGCGGTACCAGCGAGTCAGCACATCACCCGCAGTCGTTGTGTAGGCATGACCGATGTGAGGGGCATCGTTGACGTAGTAGATCGGCGTGGTTACGTAGAACGCCTTGCCCTGCTCAGCCATGGGGCGATCCTATGGTTGCTTCGCAGTGACGACCGCGTCGTAGACGAGCCGGCGCTGGACACCCGCTTCCTTCGCAACCGCGGCGATCGCGGAACGACGGTCGCTGCCCTGGGCCTCCCTTTCTCGAACGGCCTCAACCCAGTCGGCAGGTTCGAGCAACCCCCGAGCGGCCCGACGTTCCTCTTGACTGGCACCCGCAACGACGATGGTGCATTCACCGAGGACGCCATCGCCGGCCCAGTCACGCAGTTCTGCAAGCGTCCCGCGCCGTACTTCCTCGTAGGTCTTGGTCATCTCGCGGCACACCGCAGCTCGACGTCCCACGCCGAGAACCTCGGCCAGCGCGGTCAGCGCCGCCTCTACCCGGTGGGGTGCTTCGAAGAACACCATCGTGCGGGGCTCATCGACAAGTTCAGCAATTCTCGTGGACCGTTCCCCCTGCTTTCTGGGCAGGAATCCCTCGAAACAGAAGCGATCAACAGGCAGGCCCGAGATCGCCAGGGCCATAAGCACTGCGGATGGACCAGGGATTGCCGTAACCGGCACCCCGCGTTCGATGGCCTCCGCCACCACCCGATACCCCGGGTCGCTGATTGATGGCATTCCCGCATCGGTCACGACCGCAACTCGTGAACCGCGCTGGGCCTCGTCCACCAATTCGCCAGCTCGTTCGCGTTCATTGGCGTCGTAATAGGAGAGAACACGACCACGGGGCTCGATCTCAAGTGCCGCCGTGAGTCGCCGCAAGCGCCTGGTGTCCTCCGCGGCGATGACATCAGCTTTGGCTAGGACCTCACGCAAACGCATGGATGCATCCGCCGGATTCCCCAGCGGAGTGGCCGCCAGCACGATGCCGCCCTGATGTCGGTCAACGGGAGGGTCACTCGATGCTGCATGCGCCACGTCTGCATCCTCGCAGGTGCCCCTCAAGAGCCTCTTCCGCTTACGATGACGCGGTGAGTCAGGCCATCGCCCATGACATGCGGGCCCAGGCCCCCCGTCGGGACCTAGCGTCCCTTCCGGATCGGCTCTTTCCTGCCCTTCCAGCGACCTCCGGCTGGCTGGGCACCATCATCGTCACGGCAATCGCCGCGATCCTGCGGATGTGGAACCTCGGTCGACCCGATGCGGTCGCATTCGATGAGACCTACTACCCCAAGGATGCGCTCTCCATGCTGCGCTTCGGGGTCGAGAAGATGATGGTCGACAAGGCCAACGACCTCCTGCTTGCCTCCGATGGCAATTGGCGCACGCTGTCTATCTTCAAGGACGAGCCAGCCTTCGTTGCCCACCCGCCACTGGGAAAGTGGACAATCGCGGCCGGGGAGTTCTTCTTCGGTGCGACTCCCTTCGGCTGGCGCATCAGCGTCGCCCTCCTCGGGGTCATTGCGGTCATGCTCACCGCTCGGTTCACCAGAAGACTGACCCGGTCGAATCTGATCGGCAACCTGGCCGGGCTCCTCCTTGCACTCGACGGCATCCACCTGACCCTCAGTCGCACCGGGCTCCTGGACATGGTCCTTGGCTTCTGGGTACTGGTCGCGTTTGGTCTGCTGCTTCAGGATCGGGACCGAACACGTCAACGACTGGCCACCACCGTCGAAGCCGAGGGACTCGCTCCCCTGGCAACAAAGTGGGGGCCCAATCTCGGTAATCGACCCTTGAGGTGGGCGGCAATCGCCGCTCTGGCCCTTGCCTGCTCGGTCAAGTGGTCAGCATTGTGGTTCGTTGCGGCCTTCCTGTTGATGAGCCTGGTGTGGGACGTCTCGACGCGGCGGGTCGTCGGTGTGCAGCGACCCTGGCGGGCGACGATTCTGCGCGGCGTGCCGTCCACCGCGGCGATCGCCGTCGTCGTGATCATCGCGATCTACCTGGTTTCCTGGACGGGTTGGTTCCTGAGCGATGACGGGTGGGGCCGGGACTGGGCGGCCAGTCAGGGGCCGTCTATCGTCCCCGACGCCCTGAGATCCCTATGGAACTACCACGCCCAGGTCTGGAACTTCCACGTGAACCTGAGTTCACCTCACTCCTACTCAAGCAACCCGCTGTCCTGGCCGTTCATGACCCGCCCCACCTCCTTCCACTGGCTGAGCATCCGAGATGGTGGCCAGGGCTGCCCCACAGACAACTGCGCCCAGGAAGTCTTGGCCCTCGGCAACCCGATCATCTGGTGGGTGGCGATCGTCGCGATGGTTCACCAACTCTGGCGGTGGCTAGGACATCGCGACTGGCGCTCGGGCGCCGTCCTGCTCGGCATCGCAGCCGGCTGGCTTCCGTGGATGCTCTACCTCAACCGCACGATCTTCACCTTCTACACGGTGGTGTACGTCCCGTTCGTGGTGATGGCGCTGTCGATGTCGCTCGGCGCCCTGCTTGGCCCGGCCAATGCGCCTCTCAAGCGCCGGCAGGTGGGTGCATTCGTGGTCGGGGCAATCGTGCTGCTTGTTGTCATCTGCGCGTGGTGGTTCTACCCGATCTGGACGGGCGAGGTGCTGCCGTACGAGGAATGGCGGCTACGAATGTGGATGCCT
>JAULZL010000278.1:0-3752 GCA_032117355.1 Candidatus Nanopelagicales bacterium | reverse complement strand
GACTCCCGCCAGCAGCACAAGCCATTCGGGTCCCTGCCAAGGGTCGGGGCGGTAGCGGCTTCGCGTCCGGGTCCGACTCGACAGCACCAGCGACAGGCCGGCCAGTCCCACGCCGGCCACCATCATCGGAAGGCCGAGGGCAACGGGCGACCCTGCGGCCACCAGGCCATATGTCCCCAGGCAGGCTGCAACGAGTCCGCCGAGGAGGAGGGCGCCGGCCGTCCGGCGCTCACCGATCGTCGAACTGCCTCGGCGGCCATAGCCCCGGGAGTCCATGGCTGCGGCGAGAGCCACCGATCGCTCGAGGGCACTCTCGAAGACGGGCATGGCAGCCCCGGCAATGGCGCGGGGTCCGGTCGTGCGTCGACCGCGTAGGTGACGTGCCTGCCGGACGCGACTGACGTCGGCCACGAGCTGGGGAGTGAAGCTCATTGCGATCACCACGCTGACCCCCACCTCATAGAGGGCCGTCGGGATCGACTTGAGCAGCCGACTCGGCGAAGCCAGTGAATTGGCTGCACCAACGCAAATCAGCAGGGTGGCGAGCCGCAGTCCGTCATAGGCAGCCATCAGCACGGACTCCAGCAGCACGTCCCCGCCGAGGCGGACCCCGGCCATCCAGCTGGGAAGTGCGACGCCGGGCAGCGGCAGGATGACCGTCGTGCCCACGGCCGCACCGACAAGCACCTGGATCAGGACGCGGACGACCACCACGAAGAGCCCGAGCTTGAGAAAGAAACTGAAGGTGCGTGCCCAAGGGGCGTCCGGACGCCGAGCCGCCACGACCGCGGCAGCCGTGGCGACGAGGAGTCCGAGGAGGAGCGGGTTGGTCGTACGGCTGGCCGCGACTGCCAGGCACAGCGCCCACGCCCACCAGGCCCCGGGGTGAAGCCAGCGAGCCCGGCGGATCCTCTGCTCGCGGGCCAGGAGACTCATGGTCGGCGCCGACGACGCCAGGCGAATCCGGCAAGCGCCCCGATTGCCAAGCCGGCGACGACCAGGGGGATCGCGTTCGCACCGGTTGATTCGCCTTGACCGTTGTCGGACGCGGTTGCGGTGGGGCTGCCCGAGACCCGCGGGCTTGCCGTGGCTGTGCTTGGCTCGTTTGCCGCGGACTCGACGACATCAGCGCAGCCAACCGATGGGTAATCAGCAATGCCGCAGATCAACCCGTCCTCGGTGCGAACCGGTCCCCGAGATCGGAGAACCTGGTAGCCATTTGCGTCATCCTCGATCACGACGCACGTAAGCGTGGGGGGCCCCGGAGCCTGGCTATTGGGGGGCGCATCTTCGGGACGCCCAGGGTCGACCGCGAGAGCGACCCGCTTGCTTCCCGCCTCGGTCGGCGTGCTCCCGCATGCTTGATCGAAGGCGGCGGCCGCGTCGAAACCGGGTGGCTCGCCCCCCGACTCCGGGGTGATGCCGAAGTGCCAGCCTTCGACCGATCCGTCGGCCGGCATCGATGATGCCGGCCCTGCGGTCGCGAAAGCCCAGATGCCGTCCTGGACCCACCAGTAGCTCCAGTAGCGATAAGACGCAGCCTGGGCGGGACCGGCACCCACGAGTGCAGCGATCACCAGGGCGCCGAGGACTACCGCCATCCTGCTGGTTTGCCCGCCCCTTGGAACTCGGGTGCTGCCCAATCGGGACATGGTGCCTGCCTACTTACGCATTGAAGCGAGCAGCACCTGGACAAGGTTCGTCCGCTGCGTGCCGAAGGATCTCGGGTCGCGATCGGTGACATCGGCCACCAGGATCAGGGCGCCGAGGGCGGCAGGCACAGCAGCACCGCCCTTGTAGATGTACGGGCGCGTATTTCGCTCGAGCGCGCGGACGCCGATGTCCACTCCGCGCTTTCCGAGGCGTGCCGCAGCGAGACCGAGTACTGCGGAACTGGTGCTGTTCCAGTCCACCTGAGCTGGGTCGAGATCCGAGGGTACGGCCCCCGCGGTCCGGATCAGGAGGTTGTTCAGATAGGCGGCGACCTTTGCCTTCATGGCCGAGGTGCAGGTCGTGTTCGCCGTAGATCCGTAGGACGCCGGGGCAGTGAAGGGGACGCTAGCGGACGCGATCCCGATCAGGGCCTGTGCCGAGGAAAGGTTGTTGGGCTTGGGGCTCGGCGGGTACGTCAGGCCGAAGTCGCCCGGCTTGGTGCAGTCAACCTGCTGGGAGGCCAGGTACGACCGCGCGGAGGAACGCGCGGAGCGAATCGCCGAGGTCGTGGCCGCGCCATTGAGTGCGGCAAGGACGAGTCCCGTGGAGTTCGCGTCTGAGGCCGAGCCGATGATGAAGCCCCAGCCTCCATCTGCGTTCTGCGCGGACATAAGGGCCGTGATGGCGCGGTCGGCATTGGCATTGCGGCCGGAGGCGCGCAGTGCCATGGCTGCAAGGGCAGTGGAGTTTGAGTCCGGTCCGGTGAAGTTCGCCGGATCCGGAACCTGGCACGCCGTTCGGATCGATACGCGATAGGCCTCAAAGAGCCCGTCGAGGCACTGCTGCCCGGCGAGCCACTGGGTTGCGGCCGCGGGAACGGGCACATCCGCGGAGGTGAGGGACAGCATGGCTATCGATTGGCGATAGGCGCCGTCGTAGGTCGGATCAGACGCCCCGAATAGGCCGGCGTCTTGCCCGGCTGCTTGCGAGGGCGCCGCTGTGACCCCGAGCACGGTTGTTGCCAGGATGCAGGTGATGCTGGACGCGATGATGCGCGCAGTAGAACGGTTCATCTTCACTCATTTCGGTGAGCGGTTCCGGAATGGAAAACCCGCATCACCGGCCGCCGTCTGAAAGGGCCCATGGGGCATCGACGGTTTTGGCGACCCGGGCTCCACACCGTTGCCTCGACGTTGGGAGCCGCTCGCGCCTGCCAGGTGCTCCGACTCGTGCGGCCGAATGGCCACAATCACGGTTGCGGGACAGCGCCGGATTCACACCGGACTTCCCCTGGTTTCAAGCGCGTGGATTCAGTTGTGGGGGGAGTCTATGCCGGTCGGCCTATCGTTCGCAGATGGAATACCGCAATCTCGGCAGAAGTGGCCTGCTCGTCAGCGAGATCACCTACGGCAATTGGGTCACCCATGGGTCGCAGATCGACGATGCGGCCGCGCGGGCGACTGTCCACGCCGCCTTGGATGCGGGGATCACGTCCTTCGATACGGCAGACGTTTACGCGGGCACCAGAGCCGAGGAAGTGCTCGGTGCCAGCCTCAAGGGCCAGCGCCGCGAAGGACTCGAGATCTTTACCAAGTGCTACTTCCCAACCGGTCCGGGCAGGAATGATCGAGGCCTGAGTCGCAAGCACATCATGGAATCGATCGAGGGCTCTCTCAGGCGCCTGGGCACCGACTACGTCGACCTCTACCAAGCGCACCGATTCGACTACTTCACGCCGCTGGAGGAGACCCTTCGCGCTTTCGATGACCTCGTGCGTCAGGGCAAGGTTCTCTACATCGGAGTGTCGGAGTGGACCGCGGAGGAGATGACGCGAGCGGTCGACGTCGCGAGAGAACTCGGCCTGGACCGAATCGTCGCCAACCAGCCCCAGTACTCGATGCTGTGGCGGGTCATTGAGGGCGAGGTGATGCCTGCGAGCGAGCAGCTCGGGATCGGGCAGATCGTGTGGTCTCCCCTCGCCCAGGGAGTCCTTACGGGCAAGTACCGGCGGGGGGAGCCGGCTCCAGCAGGCAGTCGACTGCTCGGGCCGGAGGGCGGCTCCCTTGAGCAGCGATTCCTGGATGACGAAGTCCGCGAAT
>JAULZL010000277.1:2506-3009 GCA_032117355.1 Candidatus Nanopelagicales bacterium | reverse complement strand
ACGATGCGAGGAGATTGCCGGCGGACTGCACGGTGGCGAGCAGTCCGAAGGCCGAGCCCCGAAGTGCCAGAGGCGCCTCGGCCGCCACCGACGCATGCTCCGCGGTTTCGACGCAGCCGATCCCGATACCGGCGAGCACGAACGGCACCAGGAGGAGCCACGGATTCGTCAGGCTGACGGCGAATGCTGCGTACGCGACGAGGAAGAGCAGGACTCCGCCGAGAAGGATGTACCGCGGGCCGTCGCGACCGAGTCGGTCGGCCACCTGCCCGGCCGGCACCGATGAGAGCGCCGCAGCGGCGTTGTAGCCGGTGTAGAGGAGAAGGGCCACCATCGTCGCCGAACTCGCGCCGATCGATGGCGTCAGCTGCTGCGTCGCGCGCAGGATGAGCAAGGTCGCCGCGACATTGCCAACCTCGAAGAGCGTGATGCCGACCATGAGCCGGCCGAGACGTCCGGCGAGCACCGGCCGGACATGGAATCGAAGCGGACGGCGCCGGCGC
>JAULZL010000277.1:0-2446 GCA_032117355.1 Candidatus Nanopelagicales bacterium | reverse complement strand
ATCGACAGGGTGATGGCCCAGCGAGTGCCGACGAGGGCGACGAGCCCGAGCGCAAGCAGCGGGCCACCGACCGCGCCAAGGTTGTCCATCGCCCGCTCGAATCCGTATGCCCTGCCGTACGCATTCGGCGGCACGGCATCGGCGAGCAGTGCGTTGCGGGCCGGGCCGCGGATACCGCGGGCCGTCCATGCTCCGGCGCGCAGGATGCCGACTTGAACAGCAGATGTCGCGACCCCGATAGTCGACGAGAGCACGGCGGTGACCGCGTACCCGGTGACAGCCGTGGCACGACGCCGGTGCGGGTCGTCGCCCAGGGGTCCGCCGACAAACTTCGCCGCGCCCGACAGTCCGTCGGAGATGCCCTCGGTGAATCACCAGTGCCTGGGTTGACATTCGCCGCATCGGCCACCGCGCCACCGACGTCCCGAGCACTCCGGCCTCCTGTTGCAGGCGACAGCGCCTTGCGGGTCAGGACCCGAGGTGCTTGGTCAGGAAACGGTCGACCCGCTTGATCGAGTCGTACCAGGGGCCGTACATGTAATGGCCTGCGCCCTTGTATTCGATGAGCGTGGCATCCTTGCCGGCGCGGGCCAGCGCAGCATCGGTCGCTCGCGCCCACGCAATATCGCAACTCTCGTCCTTGGTGCCGTGGAACATGAGGATGGGCTCGGTGACCCGCGAGAAGTAGTTTCGCGCCGACATCGTCTGCCAGAAGGCGGGTTCCTGCTCCGGGCTTCCGTACTCGGCGATGATCCGCCTGCCCAGGCTCCTGTCGAAGCGCTGCCACCTGTTGAAATTGTCAACCGTATTCGAACTCGTCGCCGCGTAGGTGATCGCGGCGTCGTAGACGCCCGGCTTGATGACGAGGGCCTGGAACGCGACCCCGCCGCCCATGGAGCGGCCGAGCAGTGCCAGTCGGTCATTGTCGATGAACGAGAGCGTCGACTCCCGCACCGCGAGGCCTGCGTTGATGACGTCCTCTGCGTACCCCATCCGCATGCTCACATCAGCCTGCGGATCGCGGTCGGACCCTGCGTGGTTTCGGTAGTCGATGTGCAATGAGACATAGCCATTACGGGCCAGCCAGTCCTGCTCGCGACGAAAGCCCTGACCCGTCACGTAGATTTGGGGGTCTATGTAGCCGTGGGCGAGAACAACAACGGGGAACGGCCCCTTGCCACGCGGCTTGTGCATGATCCCGGTGATGGTGAGGTCGCCGCTCTCATAGGTAATGGCGTGACGCGTGTAGGCCGACGTGCCGCCGATGTCCTTGCGGATGCGCAGATCGCGGCCGCTGTACTCCTGCGCGATGGCACCGGGGATTGACGGATCCACTCCTGCAGCCTGAGCTGGACTGCCGCCCACCATGGCGGCGAGCACGAATGACACCATCGCGAAGACTGCCGACAATGGAAGCGTCCGGCACGAAGATGCGCCAACCTTGATCGTCACCCCTCCACCATAAGCCCAATATCCGATGACTGAGCTGCGATTCACGACTCGGCCGGTCCTCGCAATTTGAACGAGCGTGTCGCCACACCTGAAGCCCTCCACCAAGGTGTCAGGACGGGTGCCCGCTGCTGCTCCGCAGCGAGGAGTGAATGTGACGTGGAGGAGCCGCGTGCGCTGTCGAGCCAATCGAGGACGTGGCCGCTCACGAGATCTGCTATCCGTGGCCCAGGGCGGATATAAGCGCATCCATGAAGGCGTCGACGTCGCCGCCAGTGGCGGCAAGGTCGTCGTTGCCGAGGACGAACACCCACCCGTCGGTCGATTCGGCCACCACGCATGCGGCCCTGTGACCAACGAATGCGGCCAGGCTTGGCTCCATCTCGTTGAGGTGGACGAGTTCGAAGGGAATCCCTAGATCACGAACCCTGGCGTCCCAAGCTGCCTTTCGGCGCCAGGGTGAGTGGGTGATGTCGCAGAGCGAGCACGATTGGCCGCGAAGATAGTGGCCGATGACGTACCGAAGTTCGCCGACGAGGCCACCGTCGGCCCGGTAGACGCCGATGAGACGGCTGATCGAATCGTCCACAGAATCCTCCGTCGTCTATTCCCGATGGCCACCCGCACAGCTCCGAGCGGTCGATGCTTCGCAGATTAGCGCTCGCGCTGTGGGTTCGGTCCTTGGCTGATCGGTGCGCCGTGTGTGAGCCTGTGCGAACGCCGGAGTCGAGACTGCTCACTCAGAGTTCGGCCTCCTGGATCTCCTTGACTCCCCATTGGTGGCTGACTCAGGTGACTCAGTTCGCTCTGGCCCGGGCTCGTCCCTTTTGGGTCGTTCACGCAATCCTGTCAGCCTCACGAAGCACCGAGATGTTCGAAGGCCACCGCCCACGATTTCTGCGACCTCCGCGCACCACCATGCTCCCCGGGGGTAGGCATGGAATAGTTGAGAAAACACCCAATCAGGGGAGCACGGCATGGCTACAGATGGCAGTGA
>JAULZL010000276.1:0-8047 GCA_032117355.1 Candidatus Nanopelagicales bacterium | reverse complement strand
CGCGTCCCGACCAGAATTGACCTCCCAGAGTTGCTCGACCAGGCGAACGCTCGCGTCAACCTGACCTAGGCAATCGAGGGCGAGGTGGCTCGATCGAGCCCAACTCCGCTGACGTCCGCGGGTGGGAACCGAGGGTGGGCCATGATGTGCGGGTGCGAAAGGTGCTGCTCGACTGCGATCCCGGCCACGACGATGCGATAGCCATCATGCTGGCGGAGGCTGATCCGTCCATTGACCTCATCGGGGTCACGACAGTGGCCGGAAACGTCACCCTTGAGCACACCACCAGGAATGCGCTGCGGGTACTCGACATGATCGACCGACCGGATATCCCGGTGGCCGCCGGCCGAGCCGGTCCACGGGTAAGGGATCTATCGACGGCTGCTGTGATGCACGGCGAAAGCGGGCTTGCCGGGCCACTGCCCGTGCAGCCAAGCCGGGCGGCCGGCCGGATGTCGGCGATCGAGTTCATCGAGCGAACCCTTGAGGAGGCCACCGAACCGGTCACCCTCGTGGCGACCGGACCGCTCACCAACATGGCCGATGTCGTCGAACGACTGCCGCACCTGCACCATCGGATTCGGGAGCTCGTCATCATGGGTGGCGCCGTTGAGCTCGGCAACTGGACCCCGGCGGCCGAGTTCAATATCTGGGTCGATCCACATGCGGCCGACATCGTGTTTCAGGCCGCCTGCGTCCCACCGACCACACCTGACTCGTCCGACTCAACTGACCCACGCCGAACGGGAATTCCGCTCACCATGATCGGCCTGGAGGTCACCCATCGCGCCTGGCTCAGTGATGACCACGCGGAATATCTCCGCGACCGTGGCCCGGTGGGCAGTTTCGTCGCCGAACTACTCGACCATTTCGTGGAATTCCACCGGGAGAGGTTCGACTGGCCTGGAGCCCCCATTCATGATGCCGTGACGATCGCCCACCTGATCGACCCAACCCTGGTGACGGCACTGCCCATGAACGTCAGAGTAGAGACTGAATCAGCGCTCAATATCGGCCGGACAGTGGCTGATCGTTGGTCCGTTACTGGCCTTGAGCCCAACGCACTGGTGGGGCTCGACATTGATCGTGATCGATTCGTAACCCTTCTGATGGAGCGGTTGGGAGGCATTGCGACGCACGAAGGTGTGTCCGTTCATTAGAGTTATGCGGGGTCACGCAGTCGTGCCCACATCACTAGGGAGATACATGAAGACGAACCTGAAGATCGCTGCGGCGGTCATGGCCGTCGCGGCACTCGGACTTGCTGGCTGCAGTAGCAGCAGCACGTCGACCGAGTCGTCGGCGGCTGCCACCGCAGCGGCGAGTGCTGCCGCTAGCGAGGCAGCACCAGCCACCGCTGAGTCGTACCCATTCCAGGCATGCCAGGTCACCGACGTCGGTGGCGTCGATGACACGGGCTTCAACCAGACGGCCTACAAGGGCGTGACCGATGCGGCCACGGAATTCGGGATCGAAGCGGCCGTGCTCGAATCGCAGGCTGAGACCGACTACGCGCCGAACATTCAGTCCTTCGTGGACCAGGGCTGCAGCATCATCATCACGGTCGGCTTCCTCCTCGGAGACGCCACCATGGAGGCTGCGAACGCCAACCCCGACACCCCCTTCTCGATCGTCGATTACGCATACGGCGAGAACGAGGACGGCACCGCGATGATCACGAACAACAACGTGCTCGGACAGGTGTTCAACACCGATGAGGCCGCTTACCTCGCGGGTTACCTCGCAGCCGGCATGTCCAAGACCGGCAAGGTGGGCACCTTCGGTGGCGTAAACATCCCGCCGGTGACCGCATTCATGGACGGCTACTACTTCGGTGTTCAGAAGTACAACGCCGACAACGGCACCAAGGTCGAGGTTCTCGGCTGGGATCCGGCAACTCAGAAGGGCCTCTTCACGGAGAACTTCGAGAAGCTCGATGACGGTCGCACCTTCGCCCAGAACCTGGTTGATGAGGGCGCCGACATCGTCATGCCCGTCGCTGGTCCGGTCGGCCTGGGCTCCGCAGCCCTCGCCTCCGAACTGGGCACGGACAAGCTGATGATCATCGGTGTCGATGCTGATCAGTACGCTCAAGACTCGGCGAACCAGAAGGTGTACCTCACCTCGGTGCTGAAGAACATGGACGTTACGACGTTCAATGCGATCAAGGCCGTGGTCGATGGCACCTTCGAGGGTGGCGTGACGGTTGGCACGTTGGAGAACGGTGGCGTGGGCTTGGCCCCGTACCACGACTTCGACAGCGCTGTCCCGCAGGAGTTGAAGGATCAGATCGAGACGATCAAGGCCGGCATCATCGACGGCTCGGTGAGCGTCAAGGGCTGAACCGCATAGGCAAGGAGGCGGGGACCGGAATCGGTCCCCGCCTCGCCTTTCTTGGGCAATGATGGTCGCCACCGTGTTTTGCGCCGAGGCCGTTCGCGGTCCGGCGAGCAGTCGATGTCAACTGGAGGGTAGGCGTGGAGCTCGAGCTTCGAGGAATCACCAAGCAGTTCCCGGGCGTAAAGGCCAATGACGACGTCACCCTCAAGGCCAGGTCGGGAGCTGTGCTGGCCCTGATCGGCGAGAACGGAGCTGGCAAGAGCACGCTGATGAACATCCTGTCCGGGATCTACCGGGCTGATGCCGGGGAGATCCTCATCGACGGCCAGGTGCAGTCATTCCATGGCCCGGCCGATGCCATCGAGGCGGGAATCGGGATGGTTCACCAGCACTTCATGCTGGTCCCGGTCTTCTCGGTCTACGAGAACGTTGTGCTCGGGGTTGAGCCGACCAAGGCGGGCGGCCTGCTGAACCGCAAGCGGGCGCGCACCGAGGTCAAGGAGATTTCTGAACGCTATGGCCTAGCCGTCGACCCCGATGCCATGGTCGAGACCCTCCCGGTCGGCATTCAGCAGCGGGTGGAGATCATCAAGGTCCTCCTGCGCGGTGCCCGCATCCTGGTCTTCGACGAGCCAACGGCGGTCCTCACCCCGCAGGAGGTCGAGGAGTTCTTCGGCATCGTCGCAGAGCTAAAGGCGCGAGGTGCCACCATCATCTTCATCACGCACAAGCTCAAGGAGGCCCTGGCGATCGCGGACGACATCACCGTCCTGCGCGCCGGTCGGGTCGTGGGCCATGCGGACCCTGCGACTGCCACGCCAGAGCAACTTGCCGCCATGATGGTCGGCCGCGAGATCGATCTCGTCGTTGACAAGGTCCCGGGGCAGGCGGGGGAGACCGTACTCTCACTGACCGCCGTCACGATGGTCGACGACTACGGGCGACCGATCCTGGACTCGGTGTCTTTCGATGTTGCGGCTGGCGAGATTGTCGGGATCGCTGGGATCCAAGGCAATGGTCAGACCGAACTCGTTGAGGCGATCACCGGAATCCTGCCGGTCGCCGAGGGGCGGGTCGAGTTCCTCGGAAAGGACATCACCGGCGAGTCTCCGCGCCATCGGCATCAGGCAGGCATGGCACACGTGCCTGAGGATCGCAATCACATGGGGATGGTTGCGGGCTTCACCGTGAAGGAGAACCTCATCCTGGACTCCTATTACACGGCCCCGTATTCCAAGGGCAATCGACTTGATCGCGATGCCATCTCCGAGTCTGCCGTCGCTCTCGTTGAGCGGTTTGACGTCCGACCACCCCATATTGACAACCTGGGCAGCGCGCTATCGGGTGGCAATGCCCAGAAGATGATCGTGGCGCGCGAGTTCAGCCGTGACGTCCCGATGGTGATCTGCGCCCAGCCAACTCGAGGTATCGACGTCGGCTCCATCGAGTACATCCACGAACAGATCGTCAAGAAGCGGGATGAGGGCAAGGCCATCCTGATCATCTCCACCGAGTTGGACGAGATCTTTGCCCTTGCGGACCGAATTCTGGTGATGTACGACGGACGAATCGTTGCCGAACGATTGACAAGCCAGACCACGCCGACCGAGATCGGCCTGTATATGGCCGGCCGCGAGGATGCCGTGAACGACCTGGGTGGGGTGTGACTATGAGCGAGACTGAACCTTCCAACAGCCCATCGCAGAGCCCGTTGACCTCCCCGGACCGCGAGGTTCGAGAGGCTGCACTGCGGGAGAACCGGGGCTTTGTTCAGCAACTCAGCACGAGCGTGAACTGGCGTACCGGCCTCGTCATCCCGCTGCTTGCGGTCTTTACGGCGTTGATCATCGGCGGCATCATCATCATGCTGACGGGTGCGGGCATCAGCGAGACCCTCGCCGCCTACCAATCGTTGCTGGTCGGCTCCGTGGGCTCAGCCAAGGCGATCTCGGAGACCCTGACCGCCGCGACCCCGTTGATTCTGGCGGGCCTGTCGGTAGCCCTTGCCTTCCGCGCCGGCCTGTTCAACATCGGCGGCGAGGGCCAGATGCTCATCGGCGGCATGTTCGCCGTCTTCGTCGGATTCAGCGTCACCGGTCTGCCGCTAGCCGTCCACCTGCCATTGGCGATCATTGCCGGAATCATCGGCGGGGCGATCTGGGGATTCATCCCCGGCATCCTCAAAGCCAGGACTGGCGCCCACGAGGTCATCGTGACGATCATGCTCAACTTCATCGCACTGCGACTCGTGGACTTCTTCTTGAAGACCGAGTTGTTCCAGCGGGAGGGGCGCAATGATCCGATCTCCAAGACGATCGTGGACTCCGCACAACTTCCCAAACTGCTTTCCTGGCTCGATCCCGCCTTGCGAGTGCACTTCGGCCTCATCGTCGCGCTCTTCGCTGCTGGCATCATCAACTGGTTGCTCTTTCGGACCACGACCGGATTTGAGTTCCGGGCAGTGGGGGCCAACCCAAGTGCGGCCCGCTACGCGGGCATGTCCGTTACCAAGGTCTACATCCTGGTCATGCTGATCGCCGGCGGCCTTGCGGGCCTAGCCGGAACGGGTCAGGTCCTGGGAGTCCTCGACCGGGCCAGCCCTGGCTTCTCCTCCAACATCGGCTTCGACGGTATCGCGGTGGCCCTGCTTGGACGATCGAATCCGTGGGGGGTAGTGGCAGCGGCTGTCCTCTTCGGTGGCCTGCGGGCCGGGGGCCAGCAAATGCAGGTGTCAACCGGCGTCGGCATTGATCTCATCGCCGTCATCCAGGCCCTCATCATCATCTTCGTGGCGGCACCGTCGCTGATCACCGCCCTGTACCGCCTCAAGGCGCCAGCCGTCTCCACCCAGATCAGCAAGGGATGGGCATCATGAACCAGGCCGCCGCTCAGTCACCTCGCGAGGGATACGCCTACTCGGAGAAGCGCACGAAGGCGCTTACCAAACGACAGATCCGCAAGGCCCGGATCTCCGGAATCGTCATGCTGCTGCTGGCGGCGCTCACCATGCTGGTGTTCGTACCTGCGGTGAGCGGAACCGGAACGGCGACCTTCGGCCTGAGTGGTACCGACGAATCGGTGCAGTTGCCGCCACTGGCTGTGCCGACGACCGGGTCGCTATGGATCCTTGCCATGGTGCTGGCCTTCCTCGGCGCAACTCAGTTCTTTCGCGGATTCCAAGGCAAGACAACGATCATCCTCGGCATCGCCTTCGCCGTTTTCGTCCTCGTCGTGATGGTGTGGGCGACAGCGGGCAAGGAGTTCTCGCTGATCAGCATGCTGGTCTCGACCGTGGCCCGATCCACGCCGATTGCCCTGGGTGCGCTCTCCGGGATCCTGTGCGAACGATCCGGGGTCGTGAACATCGGAATTGAGGGCATGCTGCTCGGCGGGGCATTCACCGGCGTGGTTATGGGCTCCCTGGTCGGCGGCTGGGTCGGGCTGCTCGCCGCAACCCTGGTTGGCGGGGTGATCGCGCTCCTGCTCGCGGTACTCGCGGTGAACTTCAGGGTGGATCAGATCATCATCGGGGTGGTGATCAACATCCGTGTCCTTGGGCTGACCTCGTTCCTGACGGCCCAGGTGCTCGTGAAGAAGCCGGAGTTGAACGACGCTCCGATCTTCCCGGCGATCAAGATCCCACTGCTTGGTGACATCCCGATCGTCGGGCCGATGTTCTTCGACCAAACGATCATCGTCTACGCGATGTTCATCCTGATCGCGTCGGTCACCTTCTTCCTGTTCCGGACTCGGTGGGGCCTGCGCACCAGATCGGTGGGCGAGAACCCGAAGGCCGCTGACTCCCTCGGTGTGAGCGTGTCCAAGGTTCGTTACCTAGCAGTCATTTACGGGGGCATGGTTGGCGGGTTCGCTGGTGCCTGGTTCACCCTTGGCACGGTGGGCCGATTCGATGAGGGGATGACTGGTGGACGTGGCTTCATCGGCCTAGCCGCCATGATCTTCGGCGGCTGGAATCCGATCGGAGCATTCTTCGCGGCCCTGATCTTCGGGTTCTCCGACTCTCTCCAGCAGAAGTTCGCGGTCCTGGAGACCCCGATTCCGAGTGAGTTCCTCGCCATGGCTCCATACCTGGTGACGATCATCGTTGTTGCCGGGCTGGTGGGCCGGGCTCGACCACCGGCTGCCGATGGCCAGCCCTATGAGAAGGAGTAGGCGTGGCGGATATTGACTGGGATGCCCTCGTGGCGGCAGCCGTGGACATCATGCACCGGGCCTATGCGCCGTACTCCCGGTTCAAGGTCGGCGTCGCTGGCCTGCTAGACGACGGCCGGATCGTCGTCGGATGCAATGTCGAGAACGCCTCCTATGGCATGACCCTGTGCGCCGAGTGCGGGATGGTGTCGAGCATCCATGCCTCCGGAGGCGGCACGCTGGTGGCGGTCGCCTGCGTCGACCAACATGCAAACCCCTTGATGCCATGCGGCCGCTGTCGGCAGTTGCTGTGGGAACACGGCACTGCGGCCACCCTGCTGCGAACGCCACTGGGAATCATCCCGATGACCGAGGTGCTGCCCCAAGCCTTCGGCCCGCAGGATCTCATCGACCGGGCAGAGGACCAGCTCCATGGTTGAGGCGTTTGCGGCGGTCGACGTGATCGCCACCAAGCGAGACAAGGGAACCCTCTCCGATGCCCAGATCGACTGGGTCATCGACGCCTACGTCCGCGGGGTCGTCGCCGAGGAGCAGATGTCGGCCCTGGCGATGGCCATCCTGCTCAACGGCATGAACGATCACGAGATCGTCCGCTGGACCGATGCGATGATCCAATCGGGCGAGCGAATGGACTTCAGTGGCTTGGATCGCCCGACTGTCGACAAGCACTCCACGGGTGGGGTTGGCGACAAGATCACCCTGCCACTGGCACCGGTCGTCGCAGCCTGCGGTGCAGCAGTCCCGCAACTAAGTGGCCGCGGCCTCGGGCATACCGGTGGCACCCTGGACAAGCTCGAGTCCATCCCCGGCTGGCGGGCACGTCTGTCGAATGAGGAGATGATGAACGTTCTCCTCGCAGCCGGTTGCGTGATCTGCGCTGCTGGCGACGGCCTGGCACCTGCCGACCGCAAGCTGTACGCGCTGCGCGACGTTACGGCCACCGTTGAGGCAATCCCCTTGATCGCCAGCAGCATCATGAGCAAGAAGATCGCCGAGGGAGCAGGCGGGCTCGTCCTGGACGTCAAGACCGGTTCCGGGGCCTTCATGTCCGACCCGGCCCAGGCCCGGCGACTGGCCGAGACGATGGTTCGGATCGGCAACGACTCAGGAGTGCGCACTCGCGCCCTGATCACGGCGATGGACGTCCCCTTGGGACTGACGGTGGGCAATGCGCTCGAAGTGCGGGAGTCGGTGGAAGTCCTCGCCGGGGGTGGGCCATCGGACGTCGTGGACCTCACCGTGACCCTGGCCCGGGAGATGCTGCAGCTCGCGGGGCTGGATGCGAAAGACCCCGCGGACACCCTGCGGGACGGCTCAGCGATGGATCATTGGAATCGGATGATCCGCGCCCAGCACGGTGATCCATCTGCTCCCCTCCCCGTGGCACGGCATCAGCAGCAGGTGACGGCCCAGGAGGCGGGTACGTTGACACGGCTTGATGCACGGGCCGTTGGGGTGGCCGCCTGGCGACTTGGTGCCGGTCGCGCCCGCAAGGAGGATCCAGTGTCTGCTGGTGCCGGCATCGAGATACATG
>JAULZL010000275.1:3797-6065 GCA_032117355.1 Candidatus Nanopelagicales bacterium | reverse complement strand
ATCGATGCTGCGATCAGGGCCGGGGGCCAGCACCAACACCTCGTCGTCCACACCGGCCAGCACTATGACGCGCTCATGTCTGACGTTTTCTTCCAGGATCTCGGCATCGCCCCACCCGACGTGCACTTGAACGTCGGCTCGGCCAGCCACGGCCGTCAGACCGGCCTGATGCTCGAGGCCCTCGAAGGGGTATTCGAGGAACAGCGGGCCGATTGGGTTCTCGTGTACGGGGACACCAACTCAACACTGGCCGCGGCCGTCGCGGCCGTGAAGATCCATCAGCCCCTGGCGCACCTCGAAGCCGGCCTGCGATCCCGGAATAGACGCATGCCCGAGGAGCACAACCGGGTCCTAACCGACCATGCATCCGATCTGCTGCTGGCGCCCACGGCGCTTGCCGCCGAGAACCTGGCGGCTGAGGGTCTTGCCGACCGCACCGTTGTTGTCGGGGACGTCATGGCGGATGTCTGTCTTCAGGTAGCGGGATCCATTCGGCCGGGCCTCACCGATCACCTCAGTCGGCTGGGCTTGTCAGGTGACTACGTCGTCGCGACGATCCACCGAGCCGAGAACACGGATGATCCTGATCGGCTTCGGGCTATCGTCGATGCGCTGGGGGCCACACCTGCTCAGGTCGTCCTGGCCGCGCATCCGCGACTGGTCGCGCGAGCCGCAGAGTTCGGCATCCCACTCGCGGGACGAGCCGATTCCCTCACGGCATGCGACCCCTGGCCCTATCCCGATCTGGTGGCAGCCGTCCTGGGCTCCCGAGGAGTCGTCACCGACTCCGGTGGCCTACAGAAGGAGGCCTACCTCCTCGGTCGGCCATGCACCACGGTTCGAACCGAGACGGAGTGGCAGGAGACCCTCCAGGACGGCTGGAACGTCCTTGACCCCGAAGCTGCACGGCTTGCCGAGCTTGCCGCGCGACCGGCTCCTGCGACGCAGACCGGTCAGCCCTATGGAGCCGGTGACGCTGCCTACCGGGTCGTCGCCGCCCTGGAGTCAGCGTACGGATCCACCAGCCGTATGTAGTCGTCCGAGATCGCAACGACTGACCACACACTGCCATCACTCGCGGTGAGCCGGTAGCTCGGCAGGATGAGCAGGGCGCCGTCCGGCTGACGGAATTGCGCGAGCCCAAGTTCAGCAGAGACCACGTCGAGATTCGCCACCTCGATAACGGCCATCGGCCGTTCATCGGGTGCCACTTGATCACCAGCGACCGGGGCGAGGGCTTCCGTTCCGGGCTCCAGCGGCGTTGGCCCGAGGGCCGACCATCCCGGCCGCCGGGCACGTACGACAGCGGATGCGGCGCCGATCACCTCGTAGCCGGGAATCTCCACCGGGGTTGCACCGAATCCGGAGGCCGAAAGGACCTCCCCGGTCGGTCCGAGGGTCAGCGTCCAAGATTGGTCGATCCGCTGGCCGGCAATCACCTGCCAGGCGGTGACCGTCGTCGCCTCCGGGGTCACCTCCACCTGCCAGTCGACCTGATCGAGGGGGACGCCTAGGTCGCCGAGGAAGGCACGTGTCACCGCCTTGGCCTGTTCGGGGTCGGCCTTCCCCGGGAGCCCGGTCGGCTCGGTCGATGGCGTCGCCACGACGACAGATTCCGCTGCCAGCCCAGAAACTCCGTCCGAACCGTCACCGCCCTGATACGTCCACATCACCATTGAGCCCGGCTCGATTCGAACCTGCGGCCCGCCGTCACTTCCAACCACCCACCCCCCAACCGGGGTGACCTTCGGCTCCCCGCTGACGCCAAACTTCCGTGCCAGCAGTTGTGCGAAGGACCTTCGCTGGATCCCCTGGTCGGAGAACCGATACCCAGCCGCGACGGTAGGCGTGTCGTCCAGGCCTGACGGGGCAGTCAAGTTGACCTCGGGCATTGCCGGGCGAGCGACAACTGATTGAGGCTCTTGCGGGTCCGGGACTTCCACCGGAGCGGCAGAGGGTCCCGCACTTGCAGCCGGCGCACTTGGACCTACGACCGGCAGCGGCTCGGAGCCAGGGGGCTCGCTGATCGACTCCAGCGCGCGGTCGACCTGGGATCGGCCGATGACGACGCCGACAAGGAGGGCCACGATCACGACGATGACGCCAACAACCAGTCGCCTTGCGATCCCGGTCGACCGCACCGGTTCAGTCGACATCGCACACGCTCCAACGACCCCGATCCTCGGACTTCGCTAGGGCCTCAGCACGTCGCAGGGCGCCCTGCCACGCATACGGCCCCGCGTATGTCGCCTCCCGCGCGTAGCCGCC
>JAULZL010000275.1:0-3787 GCA_032117355.1 Candidatus Nanopelagicales bacterium | reverse complement strand
AGGGTGCGTCCGTACTGGTCCATGGGGCTCTGCGATGGATCGCCCTCAAGGGTCACCATCGCCCCATCAAGCAGGGAGGTGGCGAATTCAGATGCCTCGGGCCCGAAACACTCGACGGGTGAGTTCGGCTTCACTGTTTCCGGGGTGTCGATGCCGATGAGACGCACCGTGACGTCTGCACCATTGCGCTGAACATGGATGGTGTCACCGTCGACGACCCGCGAGACCCGCCAGCCTGCATCCGTTGGACCCTTCGGCCCGGTTGCCTCGAAGGTTTCGCCATCGAGAGCGGGCAGGGCAACCGGTTGATCGGAGCCACGGTTCAGGAGGGAAAACCCAGCGATGGACGCCAGGATGGCAGCCGCGCCCACCGCTGCCGTTCGGCCGAGCCGCATAGGGACCTACTCCGCGGCCTCGATGGGAACGACGAGGGACTCCCCGCCTGCCTTCAACCCATTTCGTCGGTCCATGAACAGGCCGACGACCGTCAGGACGAGGGAGACAGCAACGACCGTGGTGACAATCTCGGCAACGGAGTCGTGCCGCCACAAGGTCACCGTCACCACAAGGACGACCAGTGCAATCCACACGGACGCAACCGCCTTGCGATCCTGGGCAGCCAGTCGGGCGTAGAGGAGAACCTGAACGAGAGCGAACGCAGAGCCCTCAAATGCGAAGAGCCAGGCCTCGCCGGCAAGCTCGGCGTATTGGGCGCCACCGAGGACGCCGATCACGAATGGTCCGAGTCCAAAGCTGAAGCTGGTGATGAGCACGCCCAGAACCGCGGTCATGCCGGTTGCCAGGTAGACAGCTCGGCGGGAGTCGCCGGCCGTCATCTTCGGGAACAGCACGATGATGATGGCGTTCGGCAGGAAGAAGGCAATCTTGGCGAGCAGCACGCCGACCGAGTACTCGCCGGACTGCGCTTCGGTGAGGAAGATGCGAGCCAGCAAGACATCAACGTTGGTGAGGGTGAACAACACGATCAGCGCATGAGCCACGTGGGCGAACTCGCCGGCACCGCCGTCCGTTAGCCGACCAGACCACGCCCCCTTGCACACCAGCAGGTAGCTGATCACAGCGCCCACGGCGCACCCGACGAGGATTCCGGCGGAGACCCCGATGATGCCAGGGAAGATCAGCACGAAGGCAACCCCGAAGGCCGCGCGACTTACCCCGTTGGCGATGAAGCCGTAGCTGAAACGAAGGTGCTCCTCGCGGCCCTGGGCCACGCCCATGGATCCGGTGCCAAGAACGACGAATCCCAACGAGGCAAAGCCCATCGCCAGCGCGGCATAGGGGATCGCGAACACGATGCCCAGTGGCCACGAAAGCAGCAGGCCCACCACGATGATGGCACCGCCAACGATTACCGAGAGCCGGATCGCCTGCCCCTCGACCTCGGCTCGGTTCGCTACGGCAACCGCCACGCGGCGGGCCGTCAGGACCTGAACGGCGATCGACAGGGTCGAGACGATGATCAGGATGCCGAGCATCGCACCGAAGGCCCCGAACTCCTCCGGAGTCAACATTCGGGCGGCGATGATCGAAAGGAGGTAGGCCGCGCCGTTGCCGACCATGGTGGCCGCCCCTACAAAGATCAGGCCCTTTGCCAGGGTCTTGCGGGGTTCTTCCACGGCGCAAACCCTAACGGGTGCCGATTGCTGATTGACCGGGCAAGGCGAAGGGGCCACCTATCGGCAGCGCCGGCAGGTGGCCCCTTCGTGGCCCAGGTGCGAACTCAGACGTTGACGGTGGGCAGGGTGGCCAGCGCCTCGGCGAAGCGAGCGTCGGTGACCTCCTCGTCAACCATTTCCCCGCGCAGGTACTGGTCGTACGACGCGAGGTCGAAGTGGCCGTGGCCGCACAGTGCGGTCAGAATCACCGTCTCCTCGCCGGTTTCCTTGGCCTTGAGTGCCTCGCGGATCGCCAGGGCGATCGCGTGGGTGGGCTCCGGCGCCGGGACGATGCCTTCGGTGCGAGCGAACTGGATGGCGGCGGCGAAGCACTCCGTCTGGGGCACTGCCTCGGCCTCCATAAGCCCGAGCTCGTAGACATGCGAGATGAGTGGTGCCATCCCGTGGTAGCGAAGGCCACCCGCATGGATTGGATCCGGGATGAAGTCGTGCCCAAGGGTGTGCATCTTCATCAGCGGGGTCATTCCCGCGGTGTCACCGAAGTCATAGGCGTAGACACCTCGGGTTAGGGACGGGCACGAGGCGGGCTCCGCCGCGATGATGCGTGGCGAGATCTTGCCCGCCAGCTTGTCTCGCAGGAACGGGAAGGAGAGTCCGGCAAAGTTAGACCCGCCACCGGTGCATCCGACGATGTGGGTCGGAGTGTCGCCCGCCATCTCCAATTGAAGGATGGCCTCCTGCCCGATCACCGTCTGGTGCAGCAGAACATGGTTCAGCACCGAACCCAGTGCGTACCGGGTATTCGGGTCCATTGCCGCGACCTCGACGGCCTCGGAGATCGCGATGCCCAGGGAACCGGACCAGTTGCGCGGATCCTGGGCGAGCTGACGACCGATCTCGGTGACGTCCGAGGGAGAGCGGTGCACCTTGGCCCCGAAGGCCTCGATCATGAGACGGCGATATGGCTTGGCGTCGTAGGACGCGCCGACCTGCCACACCTCGCACTCAAGGTCGAAGAGGGAGCATGCGTAGGACAGTGCCGTTCCCCATTGGCCAGCACCCGTCTCGGTGGTGAGCTTCTTGGTGCCTTCCTTCTTGTTGTAGTACGCCTGAGGCACCGAGGTATTGGGCTTATGGGAGCCGGCCGGCGAGACACCCTCGTACTTGTAGTAGATGCGCGCGGGGGTACCCAGGGCCTGCTCGAGGCGGTGCGCACGGAAGAGGGGCGATGGACGCCACTGCCGATAGACATCGAGGACGCCACCGGGAATCTCGATGTACCGATCCTGGGAAACCTCCTGAAGGATCAGATCCATCGGGAACAGGGGAGCGAGATCCTCGGGCCCGACCGGGTCCATCCGACCGGGGTGCAGGGGCGGTGGGGGCGGCGAAGGCAGATCAGCCACCAGGTTGTACCAGGTCGTCGGCATCTGGTCCTCGGACAGGACGTACTTGTGTTGGCGAACGGTCTCGTCCATTGCTGAACCCCTCTATCTAGGTCGGACGTTTGTCCGGATCGGATGTCGGTCGGAATCGGTTATCGGTGGGGCAGTTGTCGGTCGTGCACAGGGTCGGTCAGACCGCTGTGATGCCGATCAGTCTGGCCGGTGGCGAGAGGTTACGCCCTTCGAGCCCGCCATCGGCGAGCCTCGCCAAAAACATTTCGTGAGGTGCTGTGACCGGTCAGCGAAGGGGCGCGTGATGCCGATGTGACAGGACGAAATGGCGGTGACTCATCTCACAGCCTCCCCCTACCGGCGTCCGAAAGCCGGTCGTTATCGATCCGTGACCTTTCAATGACTGCTTACCGTCCCCCGGACCGAACGCAAGGCAAGCAGAAGGAGTCACCATGCGCAGCACCTCCAGGATGAGTCGACGAGCGATCGCGGGCGCCTCGCTCGCAGCGGGCATCATGGCCGTGACAGCCGTCAACCCCACCGGAGCCCTTGCCAACGAGGCGGACACCCCCGCACCCGCGGAGGCTCCCCACGACCCGGCCACCGACACCGGAGCCACCGACACCACAGGCGCCGACCCGGCAGCCGCAACCAGCCTGCAGGGACTTCCTACCCAGGACCTTCCGGCCGCAGCCGTCGGTGCCGCCACCGAACTACCTTCCTTTGACCAGGCCGCGAGCGCACAGCAGGCTC
>JAULZL010000274.1:0-3493 GCA_032117355.1 Candidatus Nanopelagicales bacterium | reverse complement strand
CGGGGAGCCATGGCTGGCCGGGGGAGCCTGGCCCGCCGGGGTGCGGATGGGGGTCGTCGTGCGCACCTCGGCGACTGCTTCCTCCACGGCAGGCGGTCTCGCTGGGGGAGTCGGGGATTCCCGGGGCAGGGTGACGGTTGGCTGCCGCGAGAGCGAGGGCACATGACCGGTTCGACCCTCTTCAGGTGGTCCGTCGGGCGTGCGACTTGGGGCGCCCGCTACCGAAACCAGGCGGGGCCGCTGCTCGGGCTCCGGCTCGGGCTCGGCCTCAGGTATCCCCAATGCCTCGTCCAGAGTCACGGTGCTGGCACCCATCAGCCTGCGGGAGAGCTCATCGAGCGGATGAACAGTGCGTCCCACGTGGTCGTAGGTCCAGGTGGCGATGGCCCCAGCCGGCAGTCCGGGATGGGTAACGCTCACGATCCACTTGCCGTCTACCCGACGCCAGGAGTCCCACTGCGCCTCATCCGGATACAGGCCGAGGCTCTCAAAGGCCTGGTCAACGCTCTCCGCGAGAGTGATCACCTGACCTGCGGCATTGCGGCGAATCTCCACGTTGGAGGCCCGCTCGGCCACATAGCCGCGCTCGGCCAGGGGAGGCCCCGCGTAGCGAATGACGCGGTCAAGGGCCCATCCGGTCTCGGCTGCGATGGTCTCCGCCGAAGCTCCGGCGCGTACCCGCGCCTGGATCTGCTTCGGATTCAGCGGTTCCAGCGTTCCCTCCAGCCCTTGGCATGGGCCCACTCGGGCCGATGCCCAACTTACTGCCTTGTCCGGGCAGATGGCGGCAGCCGCCGCGCTTCACTGGGCTGGGTCAATGAAGGTTCCAGGCTGCGGTCCAGGAAGGAGATCGACGTTGCGGGCCGTGGTTGGGGCGTGCGGCTCGACCGGTCGCTCTGCCCGCTGGAGCCGCCCGCTGAAGGTCACCGCCAGGACGGTCGCTAGAGCCGCGCTTGCGATGCTGAGGGTGAAGGACCAGGAGGGTCCGGCCCGATCGATGATTGCCCCGGCAATGGAGACTCCGGCTGAGAATCCAACGGCCAGACCGGAGTTTGCCCAGGTCAGGCTCTCGGTGAGTTGGGCACCGGGAACCAGCCGCTCGACCAGGGAGAAGATGGCGATCAAGGTGGGGGCTACTGCGGCACCGGACACCAGGGTCACGAGCACGAGCAGGGGGACCGAGGGCACGAATGGCGCCGGTAGCAGGGCCAGGCACAGCAGGCCCGCGAAGGCAGCGAGTTGCCGTGGCAGAGGAGCATTCCAGTGCCTCGACCCGTACCAGAGTCCGGCTAGGCCTGATGCCAGCGCCCAGATGGCGAGCAGGGGTCCGCTCAGTGCCTCCTGATCCAGAGACGAGGCAAAGGCGACTGTTGAGACCTCGTACGAGCCGAAGACTGACCCAATGCCGATGGCCGTACACGACACAACGGCCATCCCCGGCATGCGAATCGCACTTCGGTGCTCGTCGATAGACCGCGCGGTGGCAGGTGGTTCAGTGGCTCGCTGGGGTGCGAGTAGTCCAACACCGACCAGGGTGAGCACCGCTGCCAGGATCAACGGCGATGGCAGCGCGAAGTGCAGGGCCAGGGTGGTGGTGATCAGTGGGCCGACGGTGAAGATGGCCTCGTCCAAGATGCTCTCCAGCGCGTAGGCGCTTCGCAGCCCGACGGGGTTACCCACGAGCACAAAGGACCACCGGGCGCGCACTGCCGGGCCGATGGCCGGCTGGGTGGCTCCGGAGAGCATTGCCATGAGGAATTGCAGTGGGATAGGCGAGCTTGAGGTGACGGCGAGCACCAGGCCGACCAATGCGCTGGCGTGGCCAAGGGCGAGCAGGGGTAGGACCCGATGCTGCCCGAGGCGATCGACCCAGCGGCTGGTGAACAGGGAGCACGACGCGGCCGCGAGGGCGAAGGCCGCGGCCATCGCGCCGGCGAGGGCGTACGAGCCCGATGAACTGGAGACCAGCAGCACGATCGCCAGTCCGCAAATCGCAAACGGCAGCCTGGCCAGAAAGCTGGTCGAGCAGAATCGAAGGGCCCCGGGGGTGCGCAGCACGGCCGTGTAGGAGCCCAACATGATTCACGAGGCTATCGCTCGCGTGAATGATGTGCTCATGACGATGACGATCACCCTGGATGACCTGCTTGATAGGCACCCCCTGCTGAGGCTTGCCTGGACCGGCGCCCAGGCCTCGGCGGCCTTCCTGCTGAACGAGCGGCCCACCGAAGTTCAGGTTTCGGCGAAGTCGTCCCCGACCGATGCGGTGTCAGAGATGGACACCGGCTCAGAGGCGCTGCTCGTCGAGTGCCTTCTCGGAGCGCGGCCGAATGACGGACTTCTCGGAGAGGAAGGCGGCGAGCGAATCGGGACGACCGGGGTTCGCTGGGTGGTTGATCCTCTTGATGGAACGGTCAACTATCTGTATCGCCTGCCGATGTGGGGGGTGTCTGTCGCCGCAGAGGTGGACGGCAGCACTGCGGTGGGCGTGGTGATTGCGCCACAACTGGGCGAGGCCTACGTCGCGGCCGCCGGTCATGGAGCCTGGTCCGTCTGCGGTGATATTGCCGAGCGAGTCGTCGCCCCTGACCTTGCGGAACTATCCCTTGCACTCGTGGCCACCGGATTCTCGTACGACTCAAGGACCAGGGCTGCTCAGGGATCGGTGGTTCGCCAGTTGCTTCCCCAGGTACGCGACCTACGGCGAATGGGAGCGGCGGTCGTCGACTTCTGCTGGCTGGCTCAGGGCCGGGTTGACGGCTATTTCGAGCAGTCCTTGAATCCTTGGGACCTCGCCGCGGGTGCGCTCATCGCGCGTGAGGCAGGCATCGTGGTCCGGGGCGTCCACAGTGCTGACGAGCGCGAGGGAGTGATGGTGGCGGCAAAGCCTGGAATCGCCGACGCGCTCCGGCTGGCCCTATTTGAGGCTGGCGCCTGAGCGGTTCATTCCCGGTCTACCGGGGCTGGCGCACGCTAAAGGCGACGCAATTGCGCCGAGTACTCATGGGCGTTCCTGACGTACGTTGCGACAGACCCGGCGAATGCCCCCGGGGCCACGGCATCCTCGGTAATGGTGGCCGGCACGCCGAGGGCCCGGGCATGGGCGCGCACCACCCTGTCGTTCGGGATGAGGGCGCATGCGCCGACCAGCGCATTCGGCCCGACCAACGCCCGATGAAGGACGACTGATCCGGAGCCGACGAGGCTGTCGTCGAGGATGGTGCACCCCTCGAGATGGGCGTTGTGACCGATCACACACCGGTCACCGATGATCGTGTTGTGGTCCCTGGTGCAGTGCACGATGGTGCCGTCCTGAATGGATGTCTGGGCCCCAACCAGGATTGCCCCGGAATCGCCACGCAGGACGGCCCCTGGCCACACGCTCGACTCCGGGCCAATGGTCACGCTCCCGATGATGACGGCATCCGGGTGCACGAAGGCGGCCGGGTCGATGTCGGGTGTTCTGTCGCCCAGCGCGTAGATCGGCATTCGG
>JAULZL010000273.1:0-1965 GCA_032117355.1 Candidatus Nanopelagicales bacterium | reverse complement strand
AAGCACATGACTCTCCGCCTCGGCCATACTACGCGACCAGAAGGCCGAGCCGTCACCAATAATGCGCGTGACCGGCAGGTCGAGCGTGGCAAGCGCCTCCGCGGTGCCGTCGGTCGAACCGTCATCGAACACGGTGAAGTCGGCATGGGCTCCTGCCGCCGTTGCGGCACCTGCAAACGTCGTTACAGCTCGCAACGTTAAGTCGCGACGATTATGGCAGGCGATCAATACGTGCAGTGGGGTCGCTGGAGGTGCCACCTTCCCCGCAGTGGGCGTAACCCTCGTCAGATAGCTGTCGCCGATTCCCAAATTGAACTGTTCCTTGTTCTCTCTGCGAGACCTGGCTCAGTAAGCGCCACGTCGCGCAAATACGACCCGCGGCGTCTGCAACAGGATCCGTAGATCCCACATCAGCGACCACGACTGAACGTAAACAGAGTCGAGGTGCTGGAGGTCGGCATAGGTCAGGTCACTGCGGCCGCATACTTGCCACAGCCCGGTGATCCCCGGGGGGACGTCGAGCCGGGCTAGCCCTGCCCCGTCGATTCGGTTCGCTTCCTCAGTCGGTAACGGGCGAGGACCGACCAGAGACATCTCTCCGCGTACGACGTTGATGAGTTGTGGCAGTTCGTCGAGGCTAGTCTTGCGGATGAATGCGCCGACGCGGGTAACCCGAGGATCACTTTCCATTTTGAACAATGGTCCATCGACTTCATTGCTCTGAGCGACAGCGTGGCGCTGTTCCCATGCGTCAGCAGTCATGGACCGGAACTTGAAAATCTGGAACGGCTTGCCGGCTCGGCCGGTCCGTTCTTGTCGGAAAAAGACCGGACCGGGGCTGTCCATCTTGATGGCAAGCGCGATCATCGCAAGCATGGGTGAAGCGACCAGGAGGGCACCTGATGCCAGGGTTACGTCCATCAGTCGTTTTGCGGCTTGCGCCCACGGCCCAAGGGATGCGGTGGGCAGATGAACCAGAGTGATGCCCTGCAGGTCCTCAGTTTCACTGCGCCAGTTGTGAAGTTCGAAGTAACGCGGGATTTCAGACACCGGGACTTTGCCTTCAAGCGTCCGCATAGCCTGCAGAACGACCGCGTCGCTCGAGTTCGGGAAAGCCAGAATCACCCGGTCGATCTCATAGGACTCGCAGATCGCAGCCAGGTCATCTAGCCCGCCCAAGACCGTGGCTCCCGGATCAACGTTGTCATCGACATGGCCGACGACTCGGGTATCAGGACACCTCTTGAGCCGGGAGGTCAACCGCTCCGAAATGGGCCCAGACCCGACCACGAGAATGCGGGTGACCGCAGGGTCGAATGTCCGCACCACAATCCGGCGCCCAAAGGGAACAAAGAGCACTGCCGGCACGGTCATGGCAACCGCCGCGGTGAGCGTCATCCGTCCGCCGTGGAGGACGAAGGCATCAAACGCCAAGGCCAAAAGAGCAGCTGTCGGCAAGCATCGGGCCACCATGCCAGGGCGCCACCATTCAGTCGGCCGCAAACGCGAGGCCGGACGATGGTAAAGACCGTGCAGATGAAGTGCGACCGCCATCGCGAGGACCGCAAGGGCTACGTCTCGGATGCCGAGCCCACCAGCACGGACCGGACTGACCTGACTTAGGACCAGCGCGCCGAGAGTGGCTGACATCGTCAGCGTCACCGCATCGGCGAATTCGAGAAGATAGCGGTGCCGCAACGCAAGCTTGAGAACCTGATCTCGGTGGCTACCGACTGACGGCAATGCCCGCGCAGTAACCGAATTCTCCTGTGCCGGGTTGAGTGTCATGTCAATGGCTCGATTTCATTCACCAGCCGAATCCGACAAGACGCAAGCCGGATCGTTTGAAATTCTCTTCGGGCAAGCAGTTGCGACCGTCCACTACCAAATCCCCCCTCATGACGCGGCTAAGTTCCGCAGCGTCGATGAGCCGGAACTCCGGCCATTCGGTTGCCACGAGAACTG
>JAULZL010000272.1:2004-5260 GCA_032117355.1 Candidatus Nanopelagicales bacterium | reverse complement strand
ACGCGTTCTTCTGTGGCCGCGGCCGAGCCTGCCTCTGGGACTCGCGTCGCCTCGGGCTCGCCCGCGGGCACAGGCATCGATATGGCCCTAATGGCGCAGTGTTGCGGCATGCCAGGAGTCGGCGCTGCAATAGCGCTCGCGGCGGTGTCGCACGCTCCGTTGGCGACGCGTTCTTCTGTGGCCGCGGCCGAGCCTGCCTCTGGGACTCTGGCGCCTCGAGGGGGCTGGGGCTGGGCTTACGCCGCTCTAGTGCGGCTGCCGCGGAAAACCCCGGCCGCGGCCCTTGCCGCCGTTGCGTCCGCCACCCTTTCCCTTGCCTTTGCCGGCGCCTTTGCCTTTGCCGGCGCCTTTGCCGGCTTGGGGCTGTCCATCGTCCTCGCGCTCGCGTTTGCCGTGGGCGTTGCGTCCGCCGCTTGGCGCCTTGATGGTGACCGTGAAGTCGTCCCAATCAATGGGGGTCGCGAGGCTGCCGATGGATGCGGCCTTGCAGGCTTCCTTAGGGAAGTCGGGGTGCCGCTCGTGCGCCTTGTCGCCGCCCTGCGCCCAGCACCGCCCGGGGTTGTAGCACCAGGCGTGTTGGGTGCTGGCAGGGGCGAAGCGGGCAGGGCAGTGGGCCTTGAGGTCGGGCGCCGTGTCGAACTCGGTGATGACGTTCATGCCCCACGCGACGCGCTTCCCGTCGGCCGTCGTATAGATGCCGTATTTGGTCGCATGCGATCCCCACGCGACCTCCGATTTTTGCTCCGAGCCTCGCCCCGACTTTGGATCCGGCTTGTGCGAGGAGTCGCCGCCGTCGGACACGTTGTTGGCTGGGTCGCGGGCATAGCCGTGCAGGCCGTCTTCGATCTCCTGCATGATGCGGGAGACGTGCGTGTCCAGCGTGTTGGCGGCGTTGAGCGCATGTCCGGCGATGACAAAATTGCCGATGCGCTTGACTGCGGTGGCCGGCGTGGCCAGCATGCATTCCCACCTGGATTGCGGGCAGAGCAGGAGCTTCGGGACGGTCTCCAGCAGCGCCTTGCGTAGCCCTTTGCGCGGCGCGCAGGAGACAGGCATGTTCTCAATGGCCGCGGACAGACGCATGATCGTGTGCCAGAAGGAGGCGAACGAGTGCTCGTCCGTGGACGTAAAGCCTAGGCACGCCATCACGGCGCGCGCTGGCTTTTCGAGGTAGCGCATGGCCTCGGGATCCGCGAACACCTCAGCGTTGGAGGCCTTGGACAGGCGCTTGTCGACCTTCTCCATTGCCGTCTTGCCCTCGCGCTTGGCCACGACGGCCTTGAAGGCGTTCCAGAAGTGGATCTCGTTGAACCTGCCGCCGATGAGCTTCTTGCTGATGCCATCAGGGATGAGGTTGGTCCACTCGTCGCACACCTCGCCCTTGGCGTTCCGCGCCACCGCCTTGTTGAAGATGGCGTTGATGGTGGCGTCTGTGCGCGCGCCCCCGCGCTCCTTGTAGAACGTGTCGGACTTGAGAAGTCCGTTGAGGAAGAGGATGCCCGCGGCGTGTGAGGCTTTCATCGCGGTCAGCGCGATGGCCATGTGGTCGTCGATGCGGTGTGCCGCGACCTCCGAGCGGAACGTCTGGTAGCCGGTGTCGGCTTGCAGCATCTTCTTGGTGTCCGCGGTCTCTTCCTTGTCGTCTCCAGCGGTCTTGTGCGCGTGGATGACTTGCGCGGTGCGCTCCTCGTTGGTGGAGCCGGTGGCGAAGGCCTCGAGGTCCTTCATCGCGATGGCCAGGGCGCGCATGCCTTGCGGCGTGACGGCGCCGCTGGCGATGTCGAGGCTGAGCATGAGGCCCGCCGTGTCGACGAGGATGTCGAGCACGGGGTGCGGCCACAGCCTGTGGAGGAATGGGCAGGCCGTTCGCCAGTGGACGATGAAGATGGGCGCGTAGCGCGTCTGATCGTCGGTGCCGGCGCGGCGCTCGATCTCCAGGGACGGGTCGAGGATGTAGAGGACCAGATCGTGCGGGGGGCACGATCTGTGGAACCATTGCGCCACGGCCGCGGCCTGCGCGATGGGCGGCAGCTTGCCGATGTCGCGTCCGACCGAGCCGAGGATCTGCGCGAGCGCGCTCTTGAACTCCTCGCTGGCGCGGGTGTCCTTGGTGTACCAATTCGGGATGATGGAGCCGAATTGCGCGACCATGTCCATGCCACCGCCGCCCGAGGTGAGCAGCTGTGGCGTGATCTTGTCGTACCACGTGCCCGTCTCGGCGTTCTTCGCGTCCGTCGAGTCGTAGAAGAGGTCGGCCGCCGTGATGACCCGTTGGTCGTCCGGAGGCTTGCGGAGGGCCGCCGTGAACGACGCCACGGCTTTCGGGATGGCCTCGATGTCTTCGCCCGCGATGGGCTCCCATGCCTCGCCGCTTGAGTCGAGGTCCTTGACGAACTTGGTCAGACGCTCGGGGGTAATGGAGAAGTGTATTCCCTGAGTGAAGCACGAGTTGTCCATGATGCTGCCGCCGAGGAAGATGAGGTGCAGCGCGTAGACAGGGACGCCGATCTCGGGCTTCCAGGTGTCGTGGTCGAGTGCGTCCGGCAGGAGCTTGACGAAGACGTGGTCTGACCCGATGGTCAGCACGTCGTTCTCGACGAGCGCTTTGCGGCGCCCTGCGGCGTCGGTCGGGTTGCCGACGTACGCGAAGCCGAAGCGCGGGTCGACGGGAGCTGCAGGTGCGGTGGCGGCACGAGGTGGCATTGTGTGTATGCGCGATTGACTGACTGAGGCGAGGGACGCTGAATGGACTCCATCGAAAGGCGAAGGATTGTGCGATTTCGAGCGGTCCGGTTCGTCACACCCTGAAACGCCCGCGGCGTTTGGGCTTACCGTTACGCGAACCTGATTGTGGGTTCATCGTTTCTCGCCTCCCTCTTCCCTCTCATAACCGCGTTAAGTACTTAACTTTGATTATGGAGGTCAGAGTCGTTGTTCATAGTTCTTGATTAGCATGAATACCTCCTGATGACGGTGGACTAGGCCGCCGCGCGAGTTTCGTCATTGACGAAACCGAGTTTCGTCAGCCGTTGACGAGACGCGCGCGGCCGAGCCCCACCGTATGCGACCCCGGGCAGGACCTGTAGTCCCATCCGTTCTGCCGGGGTGGCCATGGAGATCATGCCCGTCAACGTCGACCCATCCGGCGTGAGCTGTGAGTGGTCGCCTCGGTAGGAGTTTGGCCCAGTTAGGACCCCCGAGACGCCGGCGTGAGTCGAGATCATCAGACGTTAACAAGGCGCGGCGGCCCCGCCTT
>JAULZL010000272.1:0-1974 GCA_032117355.1 Candidatus Nanopelagicales bacterium | reverse complement strand
ATTCCACGACGTATGTGTGCTTGGAGAGATTGCCCGCCGTGAATGTGTACGCGCCGGCGTACGCGACGACGCGCGCGTCCGAGTATTCTCCGTCATCCAAGCCCCAAAATGAGTTGTGAAGACGAACTGATTGCCCGATGACGCCCCAGCTATCCTCTCCTGCGTGGGCGAGCGCGCAGTCCCCGATGTTGTAGAGCGCCCGTTTGGCGTCCGGCTCGGCGGTGCCTTGAGCGACGTCGCCGGTGAGCGGGGTAGCGCGGCGCTTGCCGCGCTTCGTGCCGCCTCCGGCGGCGGGGTCGTCTCGCGCGGCTCGGCCCGCTTTGGCTGTGCGGGCAGCCTCTGCGTCGATGGCCGCGAGCGTGGCTTCGTTCTCGGCCAGCACCGCCGTAGGGTCCACCTCGGGTAGGTCTTCGGGCGCGGTGCCGTCGGACTCGACGTGCATGTCCGTAGCCATGTCGACGTAGTCGGCATATCGCTGGGCCTCCATGCGCGCGTAGATGCGCATGGCCTCGGGTGTCTTCCATCGTACTAGAGACTGGATGACGCCTTCGATAGCATCGACGGCGATGCCGTTGGTTCGAGCTCCGCGCCGCGCGTAGAGGCGGGTGGCGATGGTGATGCGACAGCTGTGCCAGGACCGCTTTGCCGCCTCCGCCTCCGTCATGACCTTGAGCAGGAGCGCGTGGAGCAGCGCGTTGGCGTGCGTGCCGGTGAAAGGCTTGTTGTCCCCCGTGGGCGAGAAGGCGGGCCACACTGAGCGCTCGCGCTCCGGGCACGGGTGCGCCAGCTCCCACTGCTGCCAGCGCCGCGCAAAGTTGAGGGGATTCTTGTCATCGAAGCGGAACCACATGTCCCGTCCGCCCCACTCGATGTTCAGGCGATCGCACTTGGAGGGGGCGGACTTGCCCCGCAGCAAGTTGCCGTTCTTGCGGGAGGCGATGACGTCGGGGGAGCTCGGCAGGTCGTTGCCGTCCTTGTCGACCCATGCAAAGCTCGCGCGCCGCACGAACGAGTCGCCATCAAACGAGGCCGTCCATTCGTCCTTGCGTGCGCCGGTGGAGAGCGCGTAGCGAAACGCCGTGAGGACCGCCATCCGCAGCACGTCGCTCCACGCGATGAGGGTCGTACTGGGGTTGGTGAGGAGCGCGACGATCTCGAGCATGTGCTTGCTTGAGAAAGGCTGCTTCCGGTTGGGCACGAAGGCCTCGTCGCCCCAGCGCGCCTTGTATCGCGCGCAGATGCCCTTGAGGACGCCGCGCACCTCGACGAGATCGGGTGTGTATCGTCCGCAGTCGCGCATGACGCGCCGCCATCCATAGAGAGCGAGCAGTGCGCTCGTGGGCATGCCTTGCCCATAGCCCGCACGACGCCGCCGTGCGGACGGGGCGATCATCTGAGCGGTCCAGACGAGCGCCAGAATCGCGAACCATACCTCGCAGAGGGGCGTCGCGTGAGCGTGCGGCCTGCGGAGGAAGCGGCATGCCGCCGTAACGGTGGCGAGCGCGGACGGCCTGATGGTCCGTGCGCCTGCGCGTTGGGCGATCGGGACGGCGATGCGAGCCGCGTCTGCAGCCGTCGCATCGCTGTCGAGGGCGTTGTCGAGGAGGTCGAGGAGCTCGTCCATCGAGTACTGGGCGATGGGCATGTCACCAGTCATGGCGAGATTGTGCACGCCCCTCGATGTCGAGTGCATGCCGCCCATTGGTGCCTCGTCGTCCGACGCGTCGGAATCGTTGAGATTGATTGACGGAGGCGAGGGACGCTGAAAGGACTCCATCGAAAGGCGAAGGATTGTGCAGAATTCGAGAGAGGCGATTCGTCACGTCCTGATCCCTGATGAAACGTCCTCGGCGTTTGGGCTTACCGTTACCCGAACCTGGGTCATCGTTTCTCGCCTCCCTCTTCCCTCTCATAACCGCGTTAAGACCTTAACTTTGATTGGAATCCGCGTCCCGTCGTCCCGCCCCCTATAAC
>JAULZL010000271.1:2032-2398 GCA_032117355.1 Candidatus Nanopelagicales bacterium | reverse complement strand
CCATCAACGCACATTGCTCAACGTCCTGCGGTTCCGCCATGACACATTCTCCCGCAACACCAAGCAATCACGCATTACCGACACGGGCACCTAGGGCGCATGTTGGGCAAGGCTGCTACGGGACTGCCCCACGACCTCAAGGTGCACCTCGAGCGAAACGCCTAACCGTCTCGAGGCGTCAGTCCAGGGTCATCTGGCCGAGGCCCGGCGGACGCTGGGCATGCAACAATACGAATCGAAAATGAAATGCGTTTGTAATTCAGGATTCAACATTTCTAAGAGATTTAAAAATTTAGGCCCAACCGGACTTGAACCGATGACCTATTGCTTGTAAGGCAATCACTCTACCAACTGAGTTATGGGCCT
>JAULZL010000271.1:0-2022 GCA_032117355.1 Candidatus Nanopelagicales bacterium | reverse complement strand
CAAGGTACCGGGACGCCGCGCACCGTTGCGTGGGCATGCCCGGGAACGACCTGCCGCGACCCTCAGATGCCTAGGGTTGGGCTGGAAAACACCTGTTCAGAATTGTCGCAACAGGCGATGATCCTCGTGCGGCGCCTCGGCCAGGGGCCAGCCCTCGTGGCGAGGCGGATCCGCACGCTCAATGGTGGGCAATGTCAATTGTGTCGTGCAAAATAGGGCCTGTGCTGATCAAGTGCACCCAGCCGGCGCGCAAGCATCGGATCGGGCGGGCTCGGGTGAGGCCGGTACTCGCAGATCCGGTGGCGGAGGCCGTTCTCCCGTCCGAGTCGGGCCTGCAGGAGCGACTGGTGTTCCTGGGGGATGACGAGTCCGGTCGAGCGCTGGAAGTGATGGCGGTTCGCACGAACCGTGGACTGCTGGTTATCCACGCGATGGATCTGCGACCGAAATGGCGGCACCTGTACGAGGAGGGGAAGCGATGAGCGGGAAGAAGGCGTCGAAGACGACGACGTGGACGACGGCGGCTGGCCAGGGGATCAGCGAGGTTGAAGCGGCTCGACTGGCGGCGGCGTTCGAGGCGGACGACGAAGCCCTCGATGGGGTTGAGATCACGTTTCCGCGTAAGGCTGGTCGGCCGTCACTGACGGGACGCACCGGCACCTCACCGCAGGTGACGTTCCGTCTGTCGCCCAAGGTCCGCGAGCAAGCGGAGCGGCTCGCGGCCGACCGCGGCACGACCGTGTCGGCTCTCGCGCGGGAAGCCTTGGAGCAGTTGGTCAGGAAGGCTGGGTGAGTCAGTGTGCAGCGCATGAGGATCCGTGCGGTAGCCCTGTCGGTAGCCCTTTCCATAGTCCATTCCGCGACGCGTAGAGGGACGGATCCCGGCAGTGCGGCAGGCTGCCAAGGCTCTGAGAATTGAGCAGATCGGTCCGTCGGGAGCTCATCACGGGAGTCTGGTGCAGCGCGAGGCGCATCATTTGGCGATGAACGGCCAGCGGAGGACCTTTGGCCCGTTGACGAGCCGCTGATATCGGCGTTTGATGAATGTAGTTCCGCGTCCCGCGGACACGACCCCAGACCTTGGTCGATGGCACCAGCCAAGTCCAGCTCACCGGGAGTTACATCGTGGGAATCGGCATCAGCATCTTGGTCTTCGCCGTCGGCGCCATCGGTCTGATCGTGGAGATGGCCGTGCTCACCCCCCGTCGTCCCCGAAGACCCACCGGGGCGGTGCGAACCCCCCTCGGCCACGGAAATTAGCCACGCCCTGGACGGCGCGGACCAACCCCCGAGCAAACGGTGCTCGACCACCAGCGACACGCACCAAGGTCAACATCATCCTGACCCACCGCTCGGATCATTAGTCAAGACAAGGAGCACCATGACCACCACCAATGAAACAGCGCAGCCCAGTGCCGCCGCCGAGGCATCTGTCGCTGCGCAGTCATCCCCGGAATCCGCGGCACCGACGGTAAGCCAGCCGGCCGCGCAGGCGACAGCCACGTGGACGGCCACCGATTGGCTCGGCAAGGTCGTCGTCGACCGCGTGGGTCATCGCATCGGCAAGCTTCACGATGTGTACGTCGACGTGGAGACAGATGAGCCCCAGTTCGGCACGGTGAAGGAGGGCATCATCGGCCGACATCTCACGTTCGTCCCGCTCGCCGGCGTTGAGGTCGGCCCGGACGAGCTGCGGGTACGCGTACTCAAGGAAAAGATCCATTCGGCTCCCGACTTGGACCTGCACGGCCAGGAGATGTCCCAGGCCGACGAATCGGTGCTCTACCACCACTTCGAGATGAACTACACGGCCATAACGAGCGACAGCGGCCGACGCCTCGCCAGAAGGTGAGACGCTTTCTACCACGGAAAGGAACCGTCATGGAGATCAGCAGCGACGAGGCCAAGGGCAGAGTGAAGGAGGCTCTCGGGGACCTCACCGGCAATGAGAAACTCAAGAGCGAAGGCAAGTCCGACCAAGCAGCGGGTGAGGCGAAGGGCGTCGTGCAGGGCGTGGCAGAC
>JAULZL010000270.1:0-2405 GCA_032117355.1 Candidatus Nanopelagicales bacterium | reverse complement strand
TCCGGCGCGCGTCGACCTTCAACACCGACCGCATCGAGCACCTCTACAAGGACCCGCACGATCCCGAGGCGCGACTGTTCCTGCACTATGGCGACCTCACCGACGGCTCGCGGCTGGTGACACTGCTCGAGCGAGTGGAGCCGACCGAGGTCTACCACCTCGGAGCGCAGAGCCATGTGCGCGTGAGCTTCGACGAGCCGGAGTTCACCGGTGACGTCACGGGCCTCGGCACGACGCGCCTGCTCGAGGCGCTGCGCATGTCGGAGGTGCCGGCGCGCTTCTACCAGGCGTCGAGCTCGGAGATGTTCGGTGCGACCCCACCGCCGCAGAATGAGCAGGCATTCTTCTATCCCCGCAGCCCGTACGCCGCGGCGAAGGTCTACTCCTACTGGATGGTGCGCAACTACCGCGAGGCCTACGGCCTCTTCGCCTGCAACGGCATCCTCTTCAACCACGAGTCTCCCCGCCGCGGCGAGACGTTCGTGACCCGCAAGATCACCATGGCCGTTGCCCGCATTGCCGCCGGCCTGCAGGACGAGCTCTATCTCGGCAATCTCGATGCCCGCCGTGACTGGGGCTACGCCCCGGAGTACACCGACGCGATGTGGCGCATGCTCCAGGCCGACGAGCCCACCGACTACGTCGTCGCGACCGGCACCAGCTACTCGGTCGGCGACTGGGTGCGCATGGCGTTCGAGCACGTGGGCCTCGACTGGGAGAAGTACGTGAAGTTCGACCCGCGCTACCTGCGTCCCACCGAGGTCGATGACCTCATCGGCGATGCGAGCAAGGCCAAGGAACTGCTCGGTTGGCAGGCTGAGACCTACCCGCCGGAGCTCGTGAAGATCATGGTCGACGCGGACCGGGAGAGATTGGGCGCCTAGCGGATCGTCACAGTGTTCGACCTGATGGTTTGACCCGTCGCTTGCATATAGACCGAGAGGCCCTTGGAGGTACGACGTTGCCAGGCAAAATCCCCTGACGCTGGGACGGCGATCTCGGCGAGTCCCTGGCTAAAGTCACGTGTCCCTGCCAGCCTCACCCATGGCCGCAACAGCAGTTCTGAGCCCGCATTCGCGACTGTTCCCGTAACCAGCACACCCGGTCGGCCGTCCGTAGAAACGCGGCTTCCCTTGATCAAAATGCTCGGGCGTGGCGGCGCCACCGGGGTGACAGCGGCTGATGGCAAGGACCACGGTCCCCAACCCGCGCCCGTCAAGGCTCGGACTTCGAACGTGTATGCCCTGCCATTGGTCAGTCCGTTGATCCTGCAGCTAGTCGTAGTTGCCAAGCACATGCCACCCGAGGGCCGAGACAGGGCTTGATAGTGCGTGATGGGAAATGATCCTGAGGCAACGGGTGCGGTCCATGAGAGAGCGGCCGAGCCGTCGCCAGCGGCAGCGATGACGTCTCGAGGCTGGGACGCAGGGATAGCGGGAGGGGGCGGCGGTGCCGGTGCCGGAGCGATCAACCTCATGAATCGGATCTCATCGATCTTGTCTTTATTGGGATCGCCACCGTAACGCGAAATCGGATATATCCGATCAATCATGGGAGCGAATCCCAGCACATGTGTGTCATCGGTAGGAGGGTTCGCGTAGTCGAACGTTGCCAGATTCGGATTGATCCAAAGACTCGTCTTGACTTGGTCATAGTCGATTCGCACCACCGTCAGGTTGAGCTGAGTCAAGGGTGCAGTGGACACAGCCACAGGATTCAGGCCTGCATCCATCAGAGCCATATTGCTAGGAGCAAAGCCATTGTTGCCGAGGGCACCGGTTTGATTGCCGCTGTAAAAGAGCCGGATATTGGGTGTCCCTCCACCGTGGTTTGCCTGGAAGATACTCAGGAACTGAAAGTAGACGACACCAGAATCAATACTGTCGTCCAGGAATCGTGATGTGTCACTGTTGTTTCCACCCGTACCCGACGCACGAATCGCGCTGTCGTCGGTTGGCAACCCGGTGTAGGTCAATCCGCTTACCCCGGTGACAAAGGGAGTTGGGTCCGTTGTCCACGCATTGGCCCAACCGAAGCCGCCATTCCTATTGTCCAGGGTCCCGGATGGGTAACTGAACCCGTCGTACGCGATGTCCTCGAGTGTGTAGCCCCCGGACACGATGGGCCAAGAACTAGACGAAGCGGTCGGGGCCATGGCCACAAGACCCGAAGAGATCAGGGCTAGACCCGCCACAAAAACGGGCAAGCTGGACAGCCGTCGTGACATGGGCGCTCTTCCTTCTCTAGCGAGTATCACTTGTCCACTCAACATGTCTGGTCCGGCGGGAGATTGCAACTTCGTAGGCCGCGGTGTGCTCAGCCAGCATCCGCTGGGGCGAGAACTCCACCAGCGCACGCTCCCGAGCAGCGGCCCCCATTGAGGCCATAGCCTCAGGATCGGAGAC
>JAULZL010000269.1:1238-1779 GCA_032117355.1 Candidatus Nanopelagicales bacterium | reverse complement strand
CGCGAACCTTGCGCTCGGAGGGAATCGATGCGGTGGGACATGGCTGCGATGTTTCCCGGGCGAGCGAGTTGCAGGGCCTGGTCCAGGAGCTCGGGCCCCAAGCGAACGCGGACATCCTGGTGGTTTCGGCGGGTGTCATGAGCGAACGGATGGCCAAGACCCTGCGCACCACCCCGGAGGAGTGGGATCGGGTGATGGGTATCAACCTCAACGGAGCCTTCTACGCCATTTCGGCCTTCGTCCCCGGGATGGCCGAGCGCCGACGCGGCCGGGTCATCACCGTGTCTGCCTGCCTCGGGCGTTTCAGCGGGCCCGGCACCAATGGCGGACTTGCCCCGTACCGAGTGAGCAAGGCAGCCCTCAATGCGTTGACGAAGAATCTCGCCGCTGAGCTCCAGCTCGGCGCTCGCGGGGTGCTTGTCGATGCGATGTGCCCTAACCACTGCCGTACGGATATGGGCGGACCTGAGGCGCCCCGCTCGGCGCAGGAGGGAGCCGACACGATCGTTTGGCTGGCCACCAGGACCGACCGGGATGCCGC
>JAULZL010000269.1:0-1228 GCA_032117355.1 Candidatus Nanopelagicales bacterium | reverse complement strand
TTCCCTGGTAGAGCAGCGTCGAACTTCGGGCCGGGGCGTCAGGTGATGTCGCGACGCAGGGTCGTGACGGACGCAATCGCCCCGAAGATCACTGCGTAGCCAAGGAGGAGCAGGGCACCCTGGCCCTGGGTCAAGACTTCGGTACCACCCTGGCCCGAGACGTTGGTGGTCTCAAGGACGGCCCGCAATGCCCCACCGGGTAGCCACTTGCCGATCCAGTCGAGGAAGACGGTGAGCAGAGCCTCCACAATGAGGACCCACACCAGGGCCCCGACGATCGTCGCGACCTGATTGCGGACCAGTGCACCGATGGCGATGCCGAGTACCGCATAGATGGCAAAGGCGAGTGCGATGCCGCCGAGGATTGATGTCGCTGTCTCGGACTCGATCGGTGCATGGTCGCGCGTGCTGAGGGTTGCGATCGCGAGAGCAAGGGTTGCGGCGAAGGTGATGCAGCCGATGACCGCTCCGACCAGTGCGTACACAGCCATCTTCGCGAAGAGGACCGTCGAACGCCGCGGAGTCATGAGGAAGGTCGAGGTGATGGTCATGTGCCGGTATTCGCCGGTCATCCCGATGATCCCGAGAATCAAGATGAAGATTGCCGAGTTTCCGGCCGCCCCGATGATGTTGGTGATGTAGTCCGGGTTCTGCAGCAGTTGCTCGGCGTTATCGGTGCGAATCGACTGAGGGCGCAGGTAGACCGACAGGGTCACGTTCAGCGCGCCAAAGGCAATGGCTGCGATCGTGAGGCCGACAAGCACCTTCGTGGTGGTGAGTTTGACGACTTCGGCGCGGGCGAGCCTGGCCAGCGTGATCACGCGCTTCCCCCTGGGTTCCCGGTGCCGGTGAGGTCGAGGAAGAGTGCCTCGAGGTCGGCTGACTGCTCGGTCAGTTCATGTAGTTCGAGCCCGGCGTGATGGGCGATTGTGCCGACCTCTGAAGCCCGAAGTCCGGTGACATGAAGGCCGTCCTCCTCTAGGGCCTCGACCGTGACGCTCACTTCTCGGGCGGGGACGTTGAGCAGGGCCTGCTGCAGGTCATCCCGGCGGGGGGATCGGACGCGCACCCTGCCCCGCCCGGCCAGAACTTCAAGTGGCCCGGACTCGACGAGTCGGCCGCGACTGATGATGACGACGTCATCGACGGTCTGCTGGACCTCAGAGAGCACGTGGCTGGACACCAGAACGGTGCGGCCCTCGGCAGCAAGGCCCCGCAGGAAGGTTCG
>JAULZL010000268.1:0-2179 GCA_032117355.1 Candidatus Nanopelagicales bacterium | reverse complement strand
TACCTCGACCGACTGTCCTGGCAGCCGCCCCTGAGCGCAGCCCTCCTCGTGCCGGGGTCCCTCATTGCGGTCGCAGCCCTGTTCGCGATCGCCTTCTACCCTTCGGGGTCCTCGTCCCGGGACAAGTGGCTGCAGTCCCTCCTGTCGGCCGGGGTCGCCGTCTGCCTCCTGTCCATGGTGGCCGTACTTGTCTCCCCGCAGAACCAGGCGGCCCAGCAGACAAGGGTCGTGGATGACTTCCTCACGAAGGTCTACGCTCGTCCGGGCCGCTAGGGGCGGCATTTCGGGCGAATCCACCCCCGATTAGGTCGTGAGGGGCCCCGCGCGTACACTTGACGGGCTGATCATCGGGCCCCCCCGTTCGTCCGCTACCCCCTCCCTTGGGAGCGGGGTCGTGAGCGTGCAAAGGGTCCGATCGGAGGAGAGCAGAGGGCATGTCAAAGAAGGACGGCGCGATCGAGCTCGAGGGCACGATCACCGAATCCTTGCCCAATGCGATGTTCCGCGTGGAACTGGACAACGGTCACAAAGTCCTGGCCCACATCAGTGGGAAGATGCGGATGCACTACATCCGAATCCTCCCCGATGACCGCGTCGTCGTAGAGCTTTCGCCCTACGACCTGACTCGGGGTCGCATCGTCTACAGGTACAAGTGACAGCAGTCAGGTAGAGAGTTGGGATTCCGGTGAAGGTCAAGCCGAGCGTCAAGAAGATCTGCGACAAGTGCAAGGTGATCCGTCGTCACGGGCGGGTCATGGTCATTTGCGACAACGTCCGCCACAAGCAGCGCCAAGGCTGACATCACGTCGCGCGTGCGAGGGGAGACAACCCGGACACGCTCCCCACGGTCCAACCGGTCCGTGGATTGCGGTACCCGCCCCCCGCGGCCGGCACGTGCAGGCTGCGGGACGCCACCCTCGGACGAGAGGCCGAGGACCCCTCCGGGTGGAGGGGACCGGTGCCGCCCCCACACCTCTCGAGATGAGAAGAAGAGGACACCCATGGCACGTCTGGTAGGCGTCGACCTGCCCCGCGACAAGCGGATGGCCGTCGCGCTCACATACATCTACGGGGTTGGCCGCTCGCGCGCCGCCGAGGCGCTGGCAGATACCGGCATCAGCCCCGACCTGAGGGCTCGCGACCTCACCGACGACCAGGTCATCGCCCTGCGCGACTGGATCGAGGCCAACCTGCGCGTCGAGGGCGACCTCCGCCGCGAGGTGGCCGCCGATATCCGCCGCAAGGTCGAGATCGGGTGCTACCAGGGCGTCCGCCACCGCCGGGGACTTCCCGTGCATGGCCAGCGCACCCACACCAATGCCCGCACCCGCAAGGGTCCCCGCAAGACCGTCGCCGGCAAGAAGAAGGCCGGCAAGAAGTAGTCCGCGGGTCTGCGCTTCCGGCGACCGCCGGAGACCAGCGGACCGATGACCTCAGGAGTAAAGCGAATGCCCCCCAAGACCGGAGCAAAGCCGGGCGCCAAGAAGGTGCGCCGCAAGGAAAAGAAGAACATCGCTCATGGACAGGCTCATATCAAGAGCACGTTCAACAACACGATCGTCTCCATCACCGACCCCAGTGGTGCCGTGATCGCCTGGTCCAGCTCGGGCCAGGTCGGCTTCAAGGGCAGCCGCAAGTCGACGCCCTTCGCGGCTCAGCTTGCCGCCGAGTCCGCCGCTCGCCGCGCCATGGAGCACGGCATGCGCAAGGTCGATGTGTTCGTCAAGGGTCCCGGCTCCGGCCGTGAGACCGCCATCCGCTCCCTCCAGGCCACCGGCCTCGAGGTGGGCTCGATTCAAGATGTCACCCCGGTCCCCTTCAACGGGTGCCGCCCGCCCAAGCGCCGCCGCGTCTGAGAATGGAGAACTGACACACCATGGCTCGTTACACCGACGCGGACTGCAAGCGCTGCCGACGCGAGAAGACCAAGCTCTTCCTCAAGGGCTCCAAGTGCGAATCCCCGAAGTGTCCCTTCGAGAAGCGCCCCTACCCGCCCGGCCAGCATGGCCGCGGCCGCTCGAAGGACAGCGAGTACCTGCTGCAGTTGCGTGAGAAGCAGAAGGCCACGCGCATCTACGGCGTGCTCGAGAAGCAGTTCCGCAACTACTACGAAGAGGCACATCGTCGCTCCGGCAAGACCGGCGACAACCTCATGCGGATTCTGGAGTCACGTCTTGAC
>JAULZL010000267.1:0-2322 GCA_032117355.1 Candidatus Nanopelagicales bacterium | reverse complement strand
CTCGCAGCCCTGCCCCGCTGGGCCACCCGCCAAGTGCTGAACACCTTCAACGCAAAGGCGACCAAGAACATCTATGGTGATGATGGCCTGATCTCCGTCGATGCACGGAAGGACCTCAATCTCCGGGCGGATGACCCCAAGTTGATCGACGCCTGGGACTTCGTGGCACTTCAGCGCGCGGAGCTCAACGCCGCGATCTCGGCTCCCACGGAGCCCCCCGAGGAAAGCGACGATCCAACCCCATGGATCAAGCTCCACGAGGCAATCGCCCTCTTCTCTGAGGGGCGGCCCAATGCCGAGCAGCCCTCGCTGATGTCCGAGCACGGCACGGTCCAGGTCGCCGAATCACTGGATGACGTCATCCCGCATCCTGATGACGAGTTCGTGGTCGATCCCGAGTGCGATGCCCTCCTCGGCGGCGACGGCGTCTCCCGGCAAGTGAGTTGGCTCGACGCCGACGGGGCAGCCCGCCTTGATGGGCTACTTCGCACTGTCATCAAGACGTCCCGCGAGAGAGTCGCGGACCTACAGTCCTCGTACCTCCACACGGAGAGGGACTTCTTCACCGCCCAGGAGCGCTACCTCGAGGCTCGCTTCGCCGAGGAGGACTCAGCTGCGCAGGAGAGGCGTGAGTCGCTCATCGCCGCAGCGGACATGATCTTCCGCGAGGCCGCGGTCGAGCCTGAGCCCACTGTCCAAAGCGATTCGATCGACATCGAGCAGGGCAGCGACCGGCTTTCGTCGGTGGACTCGGACAAGGACATCTCGGAGGATACCGACGCAGTCCAGCGCGTCGAGAAGCATCCGGCGCCGGACCTCGATCCTTCCGAGCAGGCCGACGATATCGACTCGGGCGACGAGGACGAGGATGAGGACACTGACGAGCATGAGGGCGACCTCATCGATATGGACATCGCGTGGCCGCGCGAACCCTTCAAGAGCCCGCTTGATGCCTCGCTAGCGCGCCCCGAGGACCTCTCGGGTCTGTTCGAGGACGCCACGGCTGCCGCGCTTGCTGCAGAGCGTGAGCGAAGACTGCGCGGCGCGCTAAGCGAGGTGACCTCTGCGGAGCGTGACCGAGTGAAGGCGGCCCAGGAGGAGTTGAAACTCCTCCAGCGGACGCACATGGAACTCACCCGTTGGGTGGAGCGGCGTTCGGCTTCATTGATTGGACGCATCCTGCGCCGGATCGATGCCGAGGGCCAGCGCATGAATGCCCTTGAGGAACAGGTCCTCAACTCTGCCCGCGCCTCTGAGCCTGAAGTCGGAGCACGTTCGGTCGAACTTCAGCGCAATTACGTATCTGCCGTCCTCAAGGGACTCGCCATCGCCGTCGGCATCGCCGCTGTCCTGTCGCTCATCAACGGCATCGCGGCATCCATCGCACGAACGCAAGACTCTCCCACCTTTACCGGCATTCCCTGGTGGCTGGTGTTAGTCATCTTTGTCGTCTGCCTGGTGCTCGCCTTGCTCCTGCCTCTCGTCTCCTACTTCCAGGCTTGGACCCGGGAAAAGACCAGGGCAGAAGACGCCCGTGCCGAACTCGTCTATCAGACTCGCCTGGTCTCACATGTGAGGCAGGAGCGCATGCGGCTCGCCAGGCTGCACATGCAGGTGCCTCAGCGAGTCCGCGCCCTGGGCCTGTGGTGGCACTACTGGGACGCATCCCGCGGGAAGAGTTCGCCCAGACTGACGCCCGGAGTGCCCGGAAGCGACACCCTGCCGCACCACCTCCAGTGGGCCGTGTCCGATTGGACCCATTCCGCGGTCTTTCGGCGGATCCGAGATGACCTGCTGCAGCAGCATGTGGGGGTGGGCTATCGATCGTCATTGATCGACACAGCGGCCAGCTCGTACGGTCAGCAGTCAGGGCTAGGCGATGCCCTGAGCATCAGCGCTCTGTCACGTATGCGCTCAACCGAGGCGCTCGAACTGGTCGAGGGCTGGTCATCGGACGAGCGTGCGCGGTTCCAGTCCGCGGCGGCCCTTGAACGCGGGCTTGCACAGGAGGCCCAGTCCCTGAACAAGGAGGCTGGTCAGATGTCACCGAGGGTGCAGCTGCTCAACCCAGATCCGATCAGCGGACTCGTCATCCAGACCGACCTACTAGAAGACCCCTACGCGACGGAACTCAGCACAAACGACTTCCTGCTGGGGATTGCCGTCGACGGCGCTGAGATGGGTCACCGCCTGTGGGACTACGGCATAGGGGTCCATGACTACCGATCCTTCGTCGCTGGCCCGGACAGGCTGCGGGACCAGCTTCCCGCCACGGTCGCATTCGTCGATGTCGAGGCGTCGAAGGTGTGCAGCAGCGAGGTC
>JAULZL010000266.1:0-5728 GCA_032117355.1 Candidatus Nanopelagicales bacterium | reverse complement strand
ACGACGGGCTAGGGCCGATAGCGCCTCCAGCACAACGCGGTTGCCGAGCATGGCGGTGATATCAGCGTGGTCATAGGGCGGAGAAACCTCGACCACGTCCATCCCCACGATCGGCAGCTCGTAGCAAATCCGCCGGACGGCATCAAGAAGCTGCCGAGCCGTCAGGCCACCAGGCTCGGGAGTCCCCGTACCGGGCGCGTGCCCCGGATCGCAGACATCGATATCGACGCTCAGGAACACTCCGTCGCAGTCGTCCAGTGCCGTGGTAAACGCCTCAGTGAGGCACTCGTCCAAGCCGCGGGCGACGATCTCAGTCATCTCGTATGAACGCATCCCCTGCTCGGCCATCCACTGCAGGATGTCCGGCGGTGGCCAATAGCCACGAAGGCCGATCTGCAAGAAGCGGTCCCCGCGCGCCGCGCCCGACTCGATAAGGCGACGCATCGGCTGCCCGTGACCGATGAGCGAGCCGAATTCGATGTCCCCCGTGTCGGCATGGGCATCGAAGTGCAGGACGGCGACCCGACCCCAGCCACGTGCCCGCGCGACGCCGGTGACATCGGGCCAAGTAACGGTGTGATCCCCGCCAAGGATTAACGGGATTGCTCCGGACATGGCAACCCGCTCAACGACAGCCTCCAGAGCTGCACATGACTTCGCCGCATCACCGCTGAACATCTCCACGTCGCCGCCGTCAAGCACGCGCATATCCTTGAGGCCATCCACTCGCATCGCGAGAGACGGCCTCGAGCCGTCATGGCCCAGGTAGCACGCGGCGCGCATGGCCCCGGGACCAAAGCGAGCTCCACTGCGATACGAAGTGCCGCCATCAAAGGGAGCACCGAGGATGACCACATCGGCACCGCTGAAAGAGGTCACATCGTCGAGGTCACAGGAGTCAACGCCAAGGAAGGTGTAATCCGGGCCGAATTGCGAGCCGTAGCGAACCATTCGATGACTGTAGACCGATTCCTACCTCAGCACGAGGCACCCGGGCACCATGCCCGCGGTGCCGATCACGATCGGGTGCCGGCACTGCACTCGGGTCAGGCATTCGGATCAAGTACACGCTTGCTGTTGTGAACGAGGGACCTTACGTGCGGTCGGCCGCGCTACGAGTCGAATCCCATGCCAAGTCGATCGAGGGTACGCAGCCACAGGTTTCGCCTACCGGCATTGCGATCAGCCGCGCGCAGCGACCGCACCGTCCAGTCGATGCCGATTGATCGAACCGGCTCCGGAGGGAAGGGAATGGGCTTGGACTTCACCATCGCCAGCCGCGTCCGCTCGGTATCCCGACCATCGAGCAGGTCGAGCATCACGGCCGCGCCAAAGCGAGAAGACCCCACACCGAGGCCGGTGTAGCCCGCAACGTACGCGGTCTTGCCCGTGTGCGCCCGGCCCCAGAAGGGACTGAATCGAGTGCAGGTGTCGATCGCTCCACCCCATCCGTGGGTGAAACGGATCCCGTCTAACGTGGGAAAGGTCTGCTGAAAGTGTTCCGCCAGCCGGGCAAAGGCTTCACCGTCCGACTCGTACTGCGCGCCGAATCCATTGCCTCGGTGGTAGATCGCGTCGTAACCACCCCACAGAATCCGGCCATCACTGGTGGGGCGGTAATAGTGGAACTGGTTGCCCGCATCGCCGACTCCCTCTCGGCCCACCCAGCCAAGGCTCGTCCATTGATCTTCACTCAGGGGCTCGGTAACGATCACGTAGTCGTACACCGGCACGACATAGCGACGCACTGACCGAAGGAGCGGCGGGTAGGCGTTCGTCGCGATGGCAACCCGTCTGGCGCGAACGGTAGCGCCGTTTACCCGCCCCTCGACCGTATCTCCGGCATCGCGCAGGCTGTCGACGGCAGAGTTCTCGAAGATGCGCACGCCGGCCTCCCGGCATGCCTTCGCCAGCCCCCAGGCCAGGGCCGCCGGGTTGACGAGTGTGACGTCGGGGTCGACCACGGCTGCAAGATAGGTCGGCGAGGCGACGCGCTCGCGAACCTGATCAGCGTTCAGGTAGGCGATGCGCCCGGCGACGTTGGCGGGAGTCTCCCGCACGAATGCCTCAAGTGACCCCACGTGGTGCGGCTGCACGGCCACCGTGAGTTCTCCACAGCGCCAGAAGTCGCAATCGATTCGATACTCGTCGATAACCCGCGCAATATCAGCCAGGTTCTCACTGCCCATGCGCGAGAGCACCGGCATCTCGTCCGGCCAGCGGTCCATGCCATTGGCGATTCCGTGAGTCAGCGAGTGGGACATAAAGCCGCCATTGCGGCCCGTTGCGCCGTCTGCAATTCGACCACCGTCAACCAGCACGACATCCCGCCCAGGATCCTCCTCGATTGCAAGCAGCGCGGCCCACAGACCCGTGAAGCCGGCACCGATGACGAGCAGGTCGCAGTTGATGCCCTCCGCTAGCGCAGGGCCGGCGGCAGGACGTCGGACGTCATCCAGCCAGAAGGGAGTCGTGTTGAGATCACTTACGGCGGCCGTGGCCGCATCGCCGGGCAGGTCGTGGAAAAACATGATGTCCTCGGGTTCGACAGATGAGTGGACCGAGGCCGAACGCCGCGGTATCCCACCAATCCCTTCGAGGGGCTCTTACGTCTGACTACGCCCTGACTGACTCGCCTACAAGAGACAGAGCCGCGAAGTCAAAGGCTACCCCACGGGACCCGTCCGCGTCCCTGCGAGGGCGATCGGGCAGGGAGCAAGCGGCTCGGTTTCCATGACGACTCGGACGAGGCTACGAGGTCGTCACCGTGAATGGGTCACTAGCTGCCCGGCGAATGCCGGACTGCTTGGGGACGTAGACCTGGTACTCCACGCTGGCACCCTCAGCCGAGCGACTCAACTCAATCAAGTACGGGAAGCGGGCACCGCAGTCTGGGCTGCGCCGGCCGGTGAACCGCCCAAGCGTTACCCAACTGCTGCCATCGCGGCGCTGGAGCACCGCCTTGCGGCCGCTCCAGCAGTAGGCGTACGTCCAGCGAGATCCCTTCCAGCACTCCCGCTCAACGTCCGCGCCAGCAATGCACGTTCTCGACGCACCGGACGCCTGAACAATGGCAAGGGCCTGCTCGCCGAGGTCCGGTCGAGACGAGGCGATAGGCCCCATCGATGCAATGCTTCCGGAGACATTCGGGGCACCACAAGGGGGACCAATAATCCCGCGCACTGGGCCGATATAGAGCACCTCAGCACCAACCTCGGCGAGGAAAGGCCCACCGCTATCGCCGTGGCAATTTCCCGAGATCCCGTCTCCCGCGGTGACGAAGCGATCAGGCGCGGTAAACCGTGGATCCAAGGTGGATGCAAAAGCCATGGGGAGTGCACTTGTCCGCGATGCAGGGTCCGCGAACGGCCCGGTCAAGCCGTAGCCGACCGACACTGCCGCTGATCCGGCCGCCGCAAGTGCTGCGACCTCCTGGGCGCTGGCCATTCGCGTCCACGCAGGCTGTCCGATTGGCCGATCCAGCACCAGGAAGGCGATGTCGCTTTCCACCGGGATTTTCGCGGTTGAACCCTCGATGCTCGGGAGGGGAGTCCACTTCTGGTCAAAGATGGCATGCGTGACCTTTGCCCCCGCTGGACCGTTTCTCTTATCCGCTCCGGGCGGGTAGACGATTACATCCCTTGCCTGAACCACCTGGCGTGTTCCCGTTGCTTCCACGAAGCAGTGGGTCGCGGTGATGATAACGCGCGGCTGCCACAAAGTTCCGGTGCAGAAGCCGAACCGACCCATGTCCAAGGCCACAGCCGCGGACGCCAGCGGAGAGTCTGGCGTCCCGTTGATCACAGCGGGTGAACTCATGGGTGATGCGGCCGCGGCAGCCGCCGGTGCCTCCATCGTCAGCCATCCTGCTGGCACAACAAATCCAGCCATGGCCGCTAGGGCAAGACAGGCACGGAATGTGCGGCGCACGGGGATAACGTACGCATTTCGATGGCCGCTGGTCACGAGTCTCGCCGGTCACGTGAGCCGCGTCATCGGTTCCCCGAGTTGATCGTGGACCGGTTTGAGACGACTCACGTTCCCGATTGAGAACAGCCGTGGAGAACAAGCCCTAGGTGATCTGCATGGCCTTGCGGCGACGGTGGTTCACGAACTGTGACGTGAGGACGATCAGCAGGGCGATGATGAAGACAAGGGTGGCCAGGGCATTGACCTGCGGTGGAATTCCGCGCTGGGCCGCACCCCAGATGAAGATCGGGAAGGTCACCAGGGTGCCGGCATTGAAGTAACTGATGATGAAGTCGTCGAAGGACAGCGAGAATCCCAGAAGGGCCGCGCCTGCGATACCCGGAAGCACGAGGGGGAAGGTGACATACCGGAAGGTCGCTCGTGGGCTCGCATAGAGGTCCCGAGCAGCCTCCTCGAGTCGCGGATCAAGACCCTGCAGCCTGGCCTTAACCGTGACGACCACGAAGGAGATGATGAACATGATGTGGGCGATTGCGACTGTCGTCGCTCCCAGCGGAAAGCGAAGGTTCAGGAATAGCGCCAGCAGACTGGCACCCATCACCACCTCTGGGGTCGCCATCGGCAAGAAGATCAGCAGGTTCGTGGTTCCGCGTCCGCGAAACCGGTAGCGGACAAGGGCAAAGGCAACCATCGTCCCGAGGAGGGTGGCTGCAAGGGTCGAGACCAAGCCAATCTGAATGCTGGTGATGAAGGAGGTGCACACTCCCGGCACCCCGCACAGGTTCGTCCAGGCGTCCAGGGAGAATTGGTTCCACGCAACATTGAACTTCCCGGCGGGCTTGTTGAAACTGAGCGCCGCAACCACGGCGATCGGGATGAAAAGGTAGACGAGCACGGCTATTGCGACGAACCCGACGAGATGCCTGCGAAGCCAACGCATCAGACGAGTTCCTCCGTTCCGGCGCGGCGGATATAGGTGAAGACCAGGATCAAGATGGCCGCCATCAGGACAAATGAGAGCGCGCTAGCCGTTGGATAGTCGCGGAACTCGATGAAGTTCGTCTGGATTGCATTGCCGATCATGCGGTCCTTCGTCGAGCCCAGTAACTCGGCATTGATGTAGTCGCCCGCGGCCGGAATGAAGGTGAGCAGCGTCCCGGCAACCACTCCCGGCATCGAGAGAGGCCACGTGACTTTGCGGAATGCGGTGAACGTCGAGGCATAGAGGTCGCCAGCAGCCTCGATCAGCCGTGGGTCGATTTTCTCCAGTGCCGCATAGAGCGGCAGGATCATGAAGGGCAGGAAGTTGTAGGTCAAACCGGCCACCACAGCAATACCGGTATTCAGCACCCGACCGTCCGGGAGCAGGTGCAGTGCGTTCATCGCCGAGGTGACCGGGCCGTCGTCAGCGAGGATGGTCCGCCACGCATATGTCCGCAGAAGAAAGGAAGCGAAGGAGGGTGCGATGACCAGGACGAGGAGCAGCGAGCGCCATCGACCGGCCTTCATGGCGATGAAGTACGCGAGTGGGTACGCGATCGCCAAAGCCAGCAGGGTCGCAATGCCGGCGTAGATGAACGACCTCAGGAACTGGGGCCAGTACTCCGCCATCGCGGAGGCGTAGTTTGAGACTTCAAACCCAAGGGTGTAGCGGCCGCTCCTACCCGGGATCGGCTTCTGAAGGCTCGTCAAGAACAGGGTGACGAACGGGACCGCGAAGAAGATCGCCAGCCAGGTCATACCTGGAAACAGCAGGAGATACCCGGTGCGTGAACGGCGCTGCGCCACCGGGGCGACC
>JAULZL010000265.1:0-11024 GCA_032117355.1 Candidatus Nanopelagicales bacterium | reverse complement strand
CGGAAAGCGCTCCGCAGCTGGGCGCGCCCTAGAGGCACGCCGGACGACCCAACGTGGCGAATGCCGTAGGACGCCAGCGAGGAATCGGTAGTGAAGCCCGGTGACACTGAGCGCGCGACCGGCAGATGAGTCGCGAAGGGCCTTGTCCGCCACCGCGTCCGCGTTCAGCCACAGCCAGTCGGGAGTCCCGTCCATATTCATGCCCGCCCGCTCATGGAACTCGGTGCGGACGTAGCCGGGGCACACGGCCGTGACCTGCACACCGCGCGATCGGCATTCGGCAGACAGGCTCTCGGAGAAGACGGTGACCCAGGCCTTGGCTGCGGAGTAGGTACCGCCGGTAATCCAACTGGCGACGCTGCTCACGTTCAATAGTGCCCCCGAACGGCGCTCGAGCATCCCGGGGAGTGCCGCGTGTGACAGGCGCATCGTGGCGGTCACCAGTACGTCCAGCATCCGCTGTTCGTCGGCGATCTGACTCCGGGCAAAAGAATCCTTGACCCCGAAGCCCGCGTTGTTGACCAGGGTGCTGATGGGCCGATCAGGGTCCATCAGTCGAGCTTCGACTGATGCGAGATCACCTGGGACGGACAGGTCAGCGGCCAAGACCTCCACCGATACCCCGAACTCCTGACCGAGTGACGCTGCTGAGGCCGTCAATCGGTCGACATCGCGAGCCACGACGACGAGGTCCGAGCCGCGGGAGGCGAGGGTGCGAGCGAAGGCCGCGCCTATGCCAGCGGTCGCACCCGTGATCAAAGCCGTAGTCATGACTGAATCCTCTCGTCTCGCGGGTTGCGACCTTCACGGAGCAGCAACGTAGCGTGACCCCATGAGTCGGGTCGCACGCGCAAGTTGCCGATACCTGGCGCTCGTCCTCGCGGTGGCGCTTGTCCCGCTGGGTGCGTTACCGGCGCAGGCGAGTGGCGAAGCAAAGCCGACCGTGGTGAACGGGACCGACGCGGCAACTGATCAGTTCCCGTATCTCGTCGCACTTATCGATGCGGAGAGATTGGAGTCGGACGGGCTCTTCCAGGCACAGTTCTGCGGTGGGACTTTGACCACCCCCACCACTGTCGTGACAGCGGCCCACTGCGTGGTGGACCAAACGACCGGTCGAGTCTCACTTCCAAGCGAGACCCTCATCGGATTCGGCCGCGACTTGCGAGGCACCAGTTTTCGGCTCGTCCCCCTTGCGAGCGTGGCCGTCCATCCCGGGTACGAAGCCCGCAGTGCGTCTCGAGATGTGGCCGTCCTGACCCTGGCCACTGCACAACCTGACCAGCCCACCCTGACTCCGCTCCGACCCACGGATTCGGGCCCCTATGAGGTCGGTGGAACTGAGGCCCGCGTAGCGGGATGGGGAAACACCTCTGCGACCGAGAAGGCCTTCCCGGCGTCACCGAAGTTCGGCACGATCGTCCTCTTCCCGGCTGCTGCCTGTGGCTCAAGCGCGTCGTTCACGATCAATGGCACGAGCTTTGAGGGCTTTGACGCCGCGGACGCTGACGCCAGCATCATGCTGTGCGCCGCCGGGGCCACCAACGCTGGTGATGTCATCGACAGTTGCCAGGGGGACTCAGGTGGCCCACTTGTTGTCGGCGACGGTTCAGCGATGCGACTCATCGGCGTGGTGAGTTGGGGCGAGGATTGCGCGAGCGAATTCCCCGGGGTGTATGTGCGCGTGTCTGCCATGACGGACTTCCTGCTGGCGAACAAGGCAATTGTCACGCTCTCACCGCTCGTTGCTCCCAAGATGCAGGCAACCGCGCGGCATGACTCGATCAGGGTGTCCTTTGAGCACTCGCACGACGGAACGACAGTGAGCACCTTTGCGGCGACCGCGACCGACCCGGCAACCGGCGAGGTTGTTCAGTGCTTCACCGAGCCCCGGACAGATGAGTTGCCGTCCACCTGCCTGTTGAGGGGTCTGGTCGACGGGGTGACGTACTCCGTTGCCGGCATAGCGGCTAATACAGCCGGGAATTCACCTGCGGCCCCGGCGATTCTCGTGACGCCCGTCGCGGTTCCCACCCCGGGCCGCATTGTCAAGGTCAGTGTGAAGGCGGGGGGCAAGGCGCGGTTCACGGTGACCGCCTCGCGATCGGTTGGATCGAAGTTGGCGGGTGCGCGCGTCACCTGCCTGCCGACTGCCGGAGGGCCAAGCGTTAGCGCGGAGATTCAGGGAGCCACGGCCTCGATGACCGGGCTGACGAATGGCCGCTACGCCTGTTCCGTGACGGCACGCAACTCGGTGGGTGTTGCCGAGAGTGAGCCGCGGGTCATCGTGGCGCGGTCCTAGTCGGCCTACGCGCGAACTCCCAGGCCGATCCCGAACTCGAGGTCGAGGAATGCGTCACGTGATGCGCGAGTCTGGGCCTGAACGAGCATGAAGAGCGCCTCGCGAGCCCTTCGCTCGGCCGTCGTGCCACGCATCATCGCCATCCCCGCCCGAGCTGTGAGAACAGCCGTCGTTGCCTGCTGGGCCAGGCCCAGGGAACGAGCGCGAAGGGCCAGCCGTTCGGGAACTCCCTCTGCGGTGGACGCATCAATCCAGGCATAGGCGTGTCGACGGCACTCGCGCGCGCCCTCCACGAGCCCGGAGGCGATGTCACCGAGCTGCTGGTCTGATCGCTGATCCGCAATCGCCGTCAACTCCGCAACTGCTCCTCGAATCAGGCCGAAGGTTGCAGGATTGGCATCTGCGGTCCTGATCGCGTCACTTGCTCGCCACTGGTCGAGATCCGAGATGGCGACGACATCCTCATCGTGAATGAAGACCTGGTGAAGCTGAATCGGCCGGGTGTGGGTGCCGGACATTGCCAGTAGCTGAAGTGGCTCACCGGGGATCAATCCACCCACCACATCTGAAACCTGCCCGCGGCCCGCCGGGAGGAAGGCGCTGATGACCTGACGTGAATCCACGTCGGCGACCATCAGCAAGAACCAGTCAGCGATATCCCATGACGTAACCCAGTCAAGGGATCCATCGACGATCCAGCCGGATGGGACGCGTCGTGCCGAGGGGTTCTGCGGCCCGGGCCGACGTAGGTGCGCAAAGGCGACCCCGGACAACAGCCTGCCCGACTGCATGTCGTGCAGTAGTCGATGCTGGACGGCCCCACTGCCCCGGCTCGCAGCTTCAGAGGTCAGTGCTCGCAGGGGGCTCTGGTGCTGAATCCAGCAGAACCAGGTGCTCGCATCGGATCCAGCAAGGAGTTCGGCGAGTTCGCGCTGAGCGGCGGCCGAGGGCAGCGGGGCTCCATGGAAGCCGGCCCGGGCGAGTGAGTCGATCGCTGAACGCTGAACCCCGTGCACGTCCGCGTCGCCAGCCCCGGGCTCGATCTCGCTGGCAATCAACTCAACGGCAAGGGGCAGCGCAGGGCCATCTGGGCCGACAGGGTCGAATCGCGGGAAGCGCGGCTCGACATCCACGAGGCTCACGCTAGCCCCGCGCTCTGCACGAACGCGGCTTGGGGCGGGGGCAGCGCGGCAGACGACTCTGCCCTTGATTGGGACTCTGCCCTTGGATGGTTCGCGCAGTCGTCCCCGGTGACGCCGTGCTCCAAGGGGGCTGCCGACGGGCTAGCGTGACCCCGTGCCGCGTCGAAGCCCCCCACTGGTGCCTCGGATGGCGCCGTACGGACGATCGATCTTCGCCGAGATGTCCGCGCTGGCAACCGAGGTGGGTGCCATCAACCTGGGCCAGGGGTTTCCGGATACCGACGGACCTCAGGAACTCAAGGATGAGGCGATGGCCGCCATCGCGGATGGCCGCGGAAACCAGTACCCGCCCGGACATGGCCTGCCCAGGCTGCGGGAGGCGATCGCCGCCCATCAGCAGCGCTTCTACGGCTTGGTGATTGACCCCGCAACCGAGACGGTCGTGACCACGGGTGCCTCGGAGGCCCTGGCGTCCTCGATTCTTGCCTTGGTCGACGCCGGGGACGAGGTCCTTGTCTTCGAGCCCTGGTTCGACATTTATGACGCCCTCATCGCACTTGCCCGTGGCGTCCGCATTGGAATCCCGATGACGGGGCCGAATCTGCGGCCCGATGTCGAGGCCATGAAGGCTGCTGTAACTCCGCGCACCCGGATGATCCTGCTCAACTCCCCGCACAACCCGACCGGCGTGGTCTTCAGCCGTGCCGAGCTGCAGGCCGTCGCGGACATCGCCCTTGAGCACGATCTGATCGTCCTCTCAGATGAGGCCTATGAGCACCTGTGGTTCGACGACCACGTCCATATTCCGATTGCCACCCTTCCCGGCATGGACGAGCGCACGGTCACGGTCGGTTCCGGTGGCAAGACCTTCTCCTTCACAGGCTGGAAGGTGGGGTGGGCTAGCGGCCCACGGGACCTCATCACGGCCGTCAGGACAGTTCGGCAGCATCTGTCCTTCGTCTCAGGCGGACCCTTTCAATGGGCGATGGCCCTGGGCCTGGGTTTCGATGACACGTACTACCGCGAGTTTCGGATGGACCTCAGTGCAAAGCGCGACCTGCTGTGCTCGGGACTGTCCGAAGTCGGCCTTCGGGTGATCGAGCCCCAGGGGACATACTTCGTGACGACCGATGTCCGACCTCTCGGCTTTGTCGATGGACGCGAGTTCTGCCTGCAGTTGCCAACGCGCGCGGGTGTCGTGGCCATCCCGCACCTTGGCCTGTGCGAAGACCCCGCGGTCGGTGGGCCCTATGTGCGCTGGGCGTTCTGCAAGCGTCCTGAGGTACTCACCGAGGCAGTGGAACGGTTGCGCTCGGGCCTCGCGGGATAGCGGGCCGTGGCGATTCTCGTGGACGAGGCCATCTGGCCCTGGCGCGATCGGCTCTGGTGCCACCTGGTCAGCGATACATCACTCGATGAGCTGCACGCCTTCGCCGAGTGGATCGGCGTCCCCAGGCGGGGCTTCCAGGGAGATCACTACGACATCCCGACCGAAGCGCGCTTGGTGGCAATCGAGGAGGGCGCAATCCCATCGACCGGTCGACAGGTGGTGGAGGCTCTGCGGGCGGCCGGTTTGCGGCGTCCTGCGATGCCCGGGGGTGGTGGAGTTAGGCCGCCGGCTTCGTCCGGTGACGTCGATGTTGGACGTATTCCCACACGATCGGCAGCACGCTGACCACGACGACGAGGATCAGGATCACTTCGACGTTCTTCTTCACGAATTCGATGTTGCCTAGGAAATAGCCGGCAATGGTCACCAGGCCCGCCCAGACCACGCCGCCGATCGCGCTGTAGGTCAGGTACTTGCGGAAGTCCATCCGGCCGATGCCAGCGGTAGCGGTGATGAAAGTCCGGACGATCGGGATGAAGCGGGCCATCACGATGGCCCTGGCGCCGTACCTCTCAAAGAAGGAGTGCGTCTTGTCTACGTACTCCTGCTTGAACAGCTTGGAGTCCGGCCTTCGGAAGAGGGCTGGCCCAGCCTTATGCCCAATCCAGTAGCCGGTGATGTTGCCGAGGATGGCGGCGATCACGAGGAGCAGGCTGGCCAGCCAGATGTTGATCGAGATGAAGCCTTGGGCGATGAAGAGCCCGGTCACGAAAAGGAGTGAGTCCCCGGGGAGGAAGAACCCGATCAGCAGCCCGCACTCGGCGAAGATGATCCCCAGGACGACCCAGAAGGCGATGTCGCCAAGGCTGGTCAGAAGATTCTCCGGATTCAGCCACGATGGGCCAAGTGTCTGGACAGCGAAACCGGTCACAGCGGTGCTCACGTCCGCAAAGGTGCTCACACAGGCAGGCTATCGTCCACGGGTGGAACTGCATGACGCTGACGTGGGCGTCGGACCACATCCACTTCCCTGGCCTGATGATCCGCGACTTGACCCGGACCTCCTTGCCGAAGGCGACCGGCGCAATGTCGTGGACCGCTACCGGTACTGGCTCCTCGAGGCGATCGTTGCGGACCTCGACCGGAGTCGACACGACTTCCACGTGGCTGTGGAGAACTTCTCCCATGACTTCAACATCGGATCGGTCATCCGTACCGCCAATGCCTTTCTGGCCTGCGAGGTTCACATCGTTGGTCGCAGACGCTGGAACCGGCGCGGTGCAATGGTGACGGATCGGTACCAGCACGTGCGGCATCACGTGGATGCCCTCGCCCTTGCTGAGTGGTCCGCGGCCGAGGGCATGCCCGTCCTCGGGATCGACAACCTGCCCGGGTCGGTGCCGCTGGAGACCTATGACATCCCGCGCCGATGCGTTCTGCTTCTCGGCCAGGAGGGTGCCGGCCTTACCGAAGAGGCTCGCCGGGCAAGTTCGGCAGTTTTGTCGATCGCGCAGTACGGATCCACCCGGTCGATCAACGCGGGAGCGGCGGCAGCCGTGGCCATGCATGCGTGGATTCGGCGCCACGAATTCGGTCAGCACCCATGAGCAATCGTCCTCCCAGCCCCAACAGGGTGCTGCTGACCAATCGAAACTACCGACTCCTCTTCCTTGCGCGCCTCATCAGCAATATCGGCAACGGCATCGCCCCGATCGCCATCGCGTTTGGGGTTCTCGGCCTGCCTGGGTCCACCCCGACGTCGCTGAGCATCGTCCTGGCCGCCCAGGCGATCCCGCTGGTGTTGCTCCTTCCACTGGGCGGCGTGATCGCGGATCGCCTTGGGCGAGCGCGAGTGATCGGTCTGACGGACGTGATCCTGAGCGGTTTCGTCCTCGCGACGGCCGTTCTGTTCCTGACCGACCAGGCGACCATCCCCCTGCTGGCCGCGTTGGGCTTCGCGGGCGGGTGCCTCAATGCACTCTGGTATCCCGCTTTCAATGGCCTGATCCCGGACGTCATCGCGGACGAGCACCTGAAGCCGGCGAATGCGTTCATCAGTGTGGCCAGCAATGGCGGGCTCATTGCCGGCAGCGCGATCGGTGGCATTCTCGTCGCGACTATTGGGCCCGGGTACGCAATCGCAATCGACGCGATCAGCTTCCTGATCCCGGGTTTGATCGTCCTGACCTTCCGAGGGGTCTCCCAGCCGAATCAGTCCGGTGAGTCGATGGTGGGCGACCTCGTCCATGGCTGGCGGGTGTTCTGGTCGATCCGCTGGGTGGTCGTCGTGGTCGCAACGTCCAGTGTCTTTGTCATGGTGTGGCGCGGTGCCGAACAGGTGATGGGCCCGGTGATCGCCCAGGAGTCCTACGGTGGGCCAACCGGCTGGTCCCTTGTGCTGGCCTTTCAGGCTGTCGGCCTGCTGATCGGCGCAATCGTCGCGACCTCGTTGCGCATTCGGCGACCACTCGTCGCGTCGCTGCTGGCGATGTTGGCCCTTCCGGCCTGGCTGTTGACGATGGCCTTCACCTTGCCCCTGCCCATCGTTGCCCTTGCGTCGTTTGGTTTCGGGGTTGCCTTGGAGTTCTTCTGGGTGCTGTGGTCCACGGCCTTGCAGACTCATGTTCCCCGTGAGTCCATTTCCAGGGTCAGTTCCTATGACGCCATGGGGTCCCTGATGCTTGGTCCCGTCGGTCTTGCCGTCGCCGGGCCGATGATTGCCATCCTTGGATCAACGGAGGCCCTCGTCATCGCCGCCGCCGTAGGCGGGACGGCAATCATCGCCCCGCTGCTCTCTGCATCGGTTCGGGGCCTTCGTGGATTGGGGCAGGCGGAGCTCTCGTCGAATTAGTGGAAGAATGCACGCGTTTTCATTCCCTCACTGCAGGAGCGTCACATGCCCATCGCAACCCCTGAGGTCTACGCCGAGATGCTCGATCGGGCCAAGGCTGGACAGTTCGCATACCCCGCGATCAATTGCACGTCATCCCAGACCATCGTTGCGGCCATCCGCGGCTTCGCAGAAGCCCAGAGTGATGGCATCGTCCAGGTTTCCTGGGGAGGCGCGGAGTTCGCGTCGGGTCAGGCCGTGAAGGACATGGTTGCCGGGGCCGCAGCGCTCGCGGAGTTTGCGCATTCAATTGCCGCGCACTACAACGTGCAGATTGCCCTGCACACGGATCACTGCCCGCAGGACAAGCTCGCCGGTTTCATGGAGCCGCTGCTGAAGATCTCCCAGGAGCGGGTTGCCAAGGGTCAGCAACCCCTCTTCCAGTCGCACATGTGGGACGGATCAGCCGTCCCCCTCAAGGAGAACCTCGACATCGCCCAGCGCATGCTCGATGAGTCCGTGAAGGCACGCACCATCCTCGAAATCGAGATCGGCGTCGTCGGCGGCGAGGAGGATGGAATCGAGGCTTCGCACGATGCCAAGCTGTTCTCCACGGTTGAGGACGGCCTGGCAACCGCAGAGGCACTGGGCCTTGGCGAGCGTGGCCGCTACATGGTCGCTGCGACCTTCGGCAATGTGCACGGGGTGTACAAGCCGGGCAACGTCGTGTTGACCCCGTCGATCCTCCACGACATCCAGACTGCCGTTGGCGCCAAGTACGGCAAGGACAAGCCCTTCGACTTGGTCTTCCACGGCGGATCCGGTTCCTTGCTCAGCGAGATCCGTGAGGCCCTGGACTACGGCGTCGTGAAGATGAACATCGACACCGACACCCAGTACGCCTTCACCCGGCCGATCGTGGATCACATGTTCAAGAACTATGACGGTGTCTTGAAGGTCGACGGTGAGGTCGGCAATAAGAAGCAGTACGACCCCCGCGCCTACGGCAAGTTGGCTGAGGCAGGGATGGCCGCGCGCGTCGTGCGGGGCTGTGAGGACCTCCGGTCCGCCGGAACCAAGCTCACCTGACCCACCCCCTTCATCCGTTTGTCCCGGTATCCGGGCTGATCGTCAAAATCCGGGCCTCAGCGGCCCGGATTTTGACGTTTCAGCCGGCTACCGGTCCGTGAGAGGGTCAGGTCATGTCCATTGGAAGCAACCTGCTCGGCGGCCCGCCACCCACCTACCTACCTGAGGATCCCGCGCCAGCGGCCGAGCTAGCCGCCGGCGTGGACCCGGCGGTGGTTGCGGGGGATCACCCGACCAGCTCACTTGCCTGGGCCGTCCTGAGTGATCAGGCCTGGCAGGCGGGCAACGTCATTGAGTCGTACGCCTACGCGCGAGTGGGCTATCACCGAGGCCTGGACGCGCTTCGCCGCAGCGGCTGGAAGGGGCACGGACCCGTTCCCTGGAGTCATGAGCCAAATCAAGGCTTCCTTCGCTGCCTGCGATCCCTCGGACGCGCCGCCCATTCGATCGGCGAGACGCAGGAGGATGCCCGCATCGCAGCTTTCCTTGCGGACTGCGATCCCTCCATCCCGTCTGTTAACTAGGCCGCCGTGGCTACTCCAGTCGTTGTTGGCGCAGGAATCAGCGGGATTGCCTGCGCCCTGGCCCTTGCCGCGTGCGGCTACCAGCCCACGGTTCTCGATAGGGGCAGACGGGTCGGAGGCCGGATGGCGACTCGGACCATCCGAGACTCAGGGACGGCACTGGAGGGACACGCGGTCGATATTGGGGCGTCCTACTTCACAGTTCGAGACCCGAGATTTCGCGAGCGTGTCGAGCAAATGCTCCAGGCGGGTGTCGTGCGGGAGTGGACGAACACCTTTCACGTGTCCGACGAGGGCGAGATGCGGACGACGACTGGTCCGATGAGGTACACGGCGACACACGGAATCAGAACGGTCGTGGAGTTCCTAGCCGACCAGTTGCCGGACTCGTGTGTTTCCAGCGGGGTGGAGGTCGAGCGGATCCAGTTGGACTCTGGCCGCCTGGCAGTCAACGAATCCCCCGCCGATGCCATCGCCCTGTGCCTTCCCGGGCCCCAGGCCCTTCGCCTTCTCGATGAATCCGAGCCGTCCCTCGAGCGGGCGAGAGCCGCCGCCTCTGAACGAACCTGGGAGCCGGTGATCGCCATCACCACCGTTTACGACCACCGCCGGTGGGACGAATTCGACGCGGTCTTCGTCAATGGCGATCCAACGGTGAGTTGGATCGCGCATGACGGTTCCCGTCGCGGGACCGGGGCGCCCGTCCTCGTGAGCCACATGACGTCCACTGCGGCCGTACAGCATCTCGTGGAGCCGTCCGGCGCCATCGAGGAAGCGGTGATGTCCACTCGACGGACCTTGTCCATCGATGCTGAGCCGATGTGGGCGAGCGCCCAGCGATGGACCTTCGCGCGCCCAACAGACGCCTCGGCTGAGCCCTGCTTCCTCGATGCCGATGCTGACCTAGGAATGGCTGGGGACGCCTGGGCCGGTGGGCCGCGGGTCGAGGCAGCCTGGATGTCAGGGGTTGCACTTGGTGAGCAACTGGCGGCGCGCCTGGACGCCCGCCGCTAGACCGTCACTCCGCTAGCCTGCTGCCATGCCAGCAATCGTCCTCGTCGGCTCGCAATGGGGTGACGAGGGTAAGGGGAAGGCAACCGACCTTCTCGGCAGCCGCGTCGACTATGTCGTGCGGTTCCAGGGTGGCAACAACGCGGGCCACACCGTGGTGATTGGCGATCAGAAGTTCGCCCTGCACCTGTTGCCCAGCGGCATCCTGACTCCGTCCGTCGTGCCCGTCATCGGCAACGGCGTCGTCATTGATCCCACCGTCCTGATCGCCGAGATGAAGGCCCTTGGTGAGCGAGGAATCGACACCTCACGGCTGGTAATCAGCGCAAATGCGCACCTCATCACGCCGTATCACGTGACATTGGACAAGGTCACCGAGAGATTCCTCGGTAAGGCGAAGATCGGCACCACCGGACGGGGCATCGGCCCGACCTATTCGGACAAGATCTCGCGCATCGGTATCCGGGTGCAGGACCTCTTCGACCCGTCGATTCTTCGACAGAAGGTCGAGGGGGCGCTTGCGACTAAGAACCAGACGCTTGTGAAGGTCTATAACCGGCGGGCCCTGGACGTAGATGCGATTCTCGAAGAGCTCCTTGCCTTCGCCGACCCCCTCCGGCCCTTCGTCGCCGACACCGGACTTCTGCTGAACCGGGCCCTGGACGAAGGCCGGGTCGTCCTCCTCGAAGGCGGCCAGGGCACTCTCCTGGACGTCGACCATGGGACGTACCCGTTCGTGACGTCGAGCAATGCCACCGCAGGCGGCGCAAGCACCGGAAGCGGAATCGGGCCAACT
>JAULZL010000264.1:0-3279 GCA_032117355.1 Candidatus Nanopelagicales bacterium | reverse complement strand
GCCCGAGCTGAGTCCCGGTTGACGGCGGCGGTCAGTCGCGCGGCGACCGTGGTTGTCGGCGGCGAGCCCGAGGATCATCGGATGCTTGGTCGGGTAACCAACGCCGCCATCAACATCGGTTTCGGCTGGTTCGCGATTGCCCGGGTTTCCGGCCTGCTGAGCAAGGGTGGAGGTGCGGTTGAGCCGGGCTACTCCACGCCGCCCACCCAGCCGGAGATTTCCGGCTCACCGGCATCGGGACTGGACTGGCAGAAGATGACCCGCGAGGGCGCGAGATGGCTAGCGGCGACGCTGCCACCAGCCCTGATTGCGGAGGTCATGGGTGTGGAGTCCGCCCGCCAGCCGATTCGCGTTTACTCCTCTTTGGATCTCGGCGCGAGCGACGACCAGCGGGCACAGATCCTGCTGGACGAGATCGATCGGACGAAGGCCCTCGAACGCAAGGTGTTTGCCCTCTTCTCACCGACGGGGTCGGGGTACGTGAACTACGTGGCCACCGAGACCCTGGAGTACCTCACCCTTGGGGACTGCGCGTCCGCGGCGATCCAGTACTCCGTGCTTCCCTCTGCCCTTTCCCTGAACCGGGTACCCACTGGTACTGCTCAGACGGCGATGGTGGTGCATGGGCTGACCCAGCGACTGATGGCCATGCCGAAGTCGAAGCGTCCGTTGGTCTACATCTTCGGCGAAAGCCTCGGCTCCCAGGTCAGCGAGGAGATGTTTCGTGGGCTGGGCATGCATGGCCCCACGGGTACCGGAATCGATGGAGCCCTGTGGATCGGAACACCGGCGGCGACCGTTTGGCGCCGTCAGCTCTGGGGCCTGCGCACGATTGCCGAGGCTCCCGAGGTTGGGCCCGGTAGCGCATACCTGCCACGAACGATTGCGGACTGGCGAGCTCTGCCCGCCTCTGATCGCGCCAAGGTCCGATTCCTGCTGCTTCAGAATGGTGACGACCCGATCCCGAAGTTCGGCCCACAACTGGCCTGGCGCCGTCCGGACTGGCTCGGCCCGGATCGCATCCGGCCCATCGGTGCCCCGCGCGGCACCCATTGGATTCCGGGTATGACCTACCTGACGACCTTCTTCGACATGCAGAACGCCCTGACCCCGACCCCCGGAACGTTCTCTGAGGGCGGTCACGATTATCGTGACGTCCTCCCCGAGGCAATCAGCCAAACCTGGCGCCTGTCAGCCACTCCGGATCAAATGTCACGCATCAACCAAGAGTTGCGAACCCGTGAGCTCTCCTGGGAGCTGTATCGGGAGTGGACGTCCGCCCTTGCCCAGCCGGTCGCCAAGCAGTCCGAGGCGAAGGCCAAGGTTCTTGCAAAGGCGTCGAAGTACGTGGGCTCGACGGTTGACGAGCACGCACTTGCGAACCTGATCGACAAGAGCATCGGTATTCGCTAGCCGGATTCGTCGCCCGGCCCGCTCGTGGTGGACGCCGCAGCGTTTGAGCGTCGAGACCGAGCCTCGCGCCGATTCCGTAAGGCTGCTCGCGCCGTCCCAGCCACTGCAAGCGCGATGGCAATTGCCAGGACGAACAGGACGGCAGCGATAGAGGCCGCAACCCAAGGATTCAGGATCGCAACGATGGCCACGGCCACGATGGCCGAATCCTCCGCGAGGGAGACCGCGATATTGCTGGCTGGCTCCGGTGAGGTGTTGACGGCCAATCGAGTGGTGGCCTTCGCCAGGTGGGTGATGAGAGCGACCGTGCCGCCGCCGGCAGCGATGACGGCGCTCGGGAGGTCAACACTGGGTGCTGCGATCAGCATGGCCACAAGGCCACCTGCGATCGGGCGAATTGCGGTGTTGAACACATCCCAGGCTGAATCCAGCCACATGATCTTGTCGGCAATCGCGTCGATCACGACAAGGACACCGAAGACCACGAGCACGTCGACTCGCTCGAATCCCGCAGGGACATCAAGTGAAGTGAGTCGACCGAGAATCCCCATCAGGAAGACCAGTAGGTATGGGTTCATGCCACTTGCCCACGAGGCGGTGAACGCTAGGGGGATCGCGGCTTCCACGCCGCCATTCTGCGGCTATCCGCCCAGGGAATCCAGCGGCCTTCGATAGACGTCCATGATCTCGTCCGATGCCATCCCGACGCCCTCGTAGAGATGGGTCGCACCGGTCGTGTTGTCGCTGTCGACGGAGAGCCAGGCCCGCTCCCGACCACGTCGTGCTGCGTCGGCGAAGGCGCACTCAAGGAGCCACCGGCCAATCCCCCGTCCGCGGGCATGGGGCACCACCCCGAGAGTCTTGATGTAGGTGCCATTGCGATCAGCGCGTGAATCATCCTGAGTGATTTCGGCCACCGGCTCGCCATCGAGCCAGGCGAGCCACCACAGGTCAGGTGCCGCGTCCTGACGATCGCTGAACCAGGGCAGCCACTGCTCATAGGGGTGCGCCACGGCTCCGAAGTGCTCGGCAAAGGAAGACTCGTGGATCGAGTGCAGGAGTCGACGCTCGCTATCCCGGACGGCAATGGACCTGTGCACCCCGGCTGGTGGCGTGGGTTCGACGGTTGGGTGGTCCGACAGGTCGATGCTCATCCGCCAGAAGCGGCGTACCGCCTCGAAGTGATGCCTGCGCAATTCGGCGGCGTAACCGAGATCTTCAGCCAGAATTCCTGCCTCGATCTGCCACCCAGGTTCACCGTCGCTGAGTCGTCGTCCAGTTTCGATCCCCATTGCGACGAGGGATCCGAGAAGGGTCCCTTCGAATCCCGGCACGCAGTAGGAGTCGGCGAACACTCGGCGGGCGGTTGCGTCTCTCTCGATCATGAGCAGGCCAACTGGGCGCTGTTCTTCGTCCAGTACGAGACGGTGCTCGTCGACTGCGGCCTCCGGGCTGGCTAGTTGCGCGCGAACTTGCTCCCTGGTGCTGTCGGATCGACCGAGGATTGCGGTGTCCGCCTGCTCAACAACGCTGTATGCGAGGTCGACGTCTGGACCGTCGAGAAACCCATGGAGCAGGGTCAAGTTGAGCGGTCGAAAGGTCACCCTGGGATCTGATGGCACGAAAGAACTCTAGGACTGGGCCGCGCCTGCCAGGGGCACCCGAGCGATCGCAGAGTCCACAAGGCTCCCGAGGTAGAGCCATCCGTCATGCTCACGAACACCCGTGACGTAGTGGTATCGATCACCGGGCGCCTGCAGATTGTGGACGACCTCGCCTTGGTCGTTGACCCCGATGACGAAGACGATTCGGGAGGCCTCTGGCTGCAGGCGATCGGGCAGCGCCCAGACCAGGGTCCGCAGGATT
>JAULZL010000263.1:0-2648 GCA_032117355.1 Candidatus Nanopelagicales bacterium | reverse complement strand
AACGGCATCCTGTCGCTGACGCCGGACGGCATGCCGATCCTCGGCGAGACCCCCGAGGTCAAGGGCCTGTGGTCCTGCTCGGCTGTCTGGATCAAGGAGGGCCCCGGCACCGGCAAGAGCGTGGCCGAGTGGATGGTGCTCGGCGAGTCCGAGATCGACCTGCACTCGTCCGACATTGCTCGCTTCCACGAGCACCACAAGACGGAGCACCACATCAACTCGCGTACCTCCGAGGGCTTCAACAAGACCTACGGCATCGTGCACCCGGCCGAGCAGTGGTCAAGCAACCGCAATGTCCGGCTCTCGCCCTACTACGAGCGCGAGAAGGCCCTCGGCGCCACCTTCTTCGAGACCGTCGGCTGGGAGCGGCCCTTCTGGTACGAGTCCAATGCACCGCTGGTGGCGAAGTTCGCAGACGCCGTCATGCCGCGCACGGCCGAGTGGGAGTCGCGCTGGTGGTCGCCGATCATCAATGCCGAGCACCTGCAGATGCGCGAAACCGCGGGCCTGGTCGACCTCACCGCCTTCGCCATCTTCGACATCATCGGTCCGTCGGCCCTTGACGTCGTGCAGCGCACGGCCGTGCGGCAGATGGACGTCGCCGTCGGCAAGGTCGTCTACACCCCGGTGCTGTCGCCGAGTGGTGGTTTCAAGTCCGACCTGACGATCATGCGCCTGGCCCACGACCACTTCAGGGTCGTCACCGGTGGTGCACATGGCATGGCCGACAAGAAGTGGTTCGCCGACCACCTCCCCGCTGATGGCACCGCGCAGATCACCGACCTCACCAGCGCCTACACGACGCTTGGCCTATGGGGTCCGAAGGCGCGCGAGATCCTCTCCTCGGTCACCGAGGCGGATCTCTCCCATGAGGGGTTCGGATTCAGCACCTGCCGGGTCATTGAGATCGGGCCACTGCGCGTCCTCGCTTCGCGTATCTCCTATGTGGGCGACCTCGGCTGGGAGCTCTACCTGCCGATCGAGCAGGGTGCCCGGCTGTGGGACATCCTGTGGGAGGCCGGTCAGCCGCACGGCATGGTGCCGGTCGGCATCGGGGTCTACGGCACAACCGGGCGACTGGAGAAGGGCTACCGGGCCTACGGCGCCGAACTGGAGACCGAGTACACCGTGGTCGAGGCCGGGATGCAGACCAAGAAGGTGAAGGATGCCGATTTCATCGGCAAGGCAGCCCACCTCGCCCACCGCGAGGCCACGCCTGCCACCGTGATGTGCACCCTGACGGTCGACGACCACACGTCCTCGACGGGGGAGAAGCGCTACATGCTCGGCCGCGAGCCCATCCTCACCCTGGACGGCAGTCCAATTGTTGACAGCCACGGCCGTCGCTCCTACGTGACCAGTGCGGGCTCGGCGCCCTCGCTCGGCAAGCACGTGCTGATGGCGTACCTGCCCCCGGAGCACTCGGCGATCGGAACGCAGTTGCTGGTCGAGTATCTCGGCGAGCAGTACCCGTGCACCGTGGGCAGCAATTCCACCGCCGGGCTCTTTGACCCAGCAAACTCTCGGGTCATGGCCTGATGGATATCTGCGTCTGCGTCAAGCGGGTGCCGCTTCTGGGCAGCGCCATCATCCTGACCGAAGATGCCGGGCGCATTGATACGGCGCGGCTCGGCTTCACGGTGAGCCCACATGAGGAGTGCGCGGTCGAGGCTGCCGTGCGGCTCGTGGAGGAGCACGGCGGGACGATCACCCTTCTGTGCCTCGGGCCGGAGGAGGCCCAGGAGCAGTTGCGGGAGCAGCTCGCGATCGGCCCGGACCGAGCAATCCTGCTGCAGGCCGATGCCGAGGAGGCTGATCCGCAGGCGACCGCCGAACTACTCGGCGCCGCGATCGAGCAGGACGGCACCGCTTTCGACCTGATCCTGCTGGGGTCGGAGTCGGCGGACACGGCCGGCTACCAGACGGGGATCAGGCTTGCCCACCGGCTCGGCCGGCCGGTGGTAACGAATGTGCGTGGTCTGTCGATTGCTGACGGCGTCGCCACCTGCGAGAGGTCCGTTGGCCTGACGCGGGAGGTCTACCGGGTGCCGCTCCCCGCGATCATCACCACGAAGGACGGCCTGAACATCCCGCGGTATCCATCCGTCCCGGGGCGGATCAAGGCTCGCAAGAAACCAATTGACGTGCACGAAGTTTCCATCCCGGCCCCGCGGCTGGAAAAGACCCGACTCACCGTTCCGGTGGGCCAGCACAAGGGCGCGGAGGACCTCGGCACCGGATCTGAGGCTGCCGCGCGCCTCGTCGAGGTGTTCCGGCAGATCGGAGTTCTCACGTGATCCTCGTCCATGTCGACCACGACCGCGGTGAGGTCGACCCGTTGAGCCTGCAGGCACTTGCCCTGGCTCGAACCCTTGGCTCACCTGTTGAAGCTGCCCTGGCTGCGCGGGATGAAGCCGAGGTTGCCGAAGCCTGCGCCGTCCTTGCCGAGCATGGGGCAGATGCCGTGCACGTGGCCGCACACCCCGGGCTGGCGGACTACGCACCCCAGGCGACGGCCCGCTCTCTCGCCCATCTTGCCTCGACCGGATCCCCGGCAGCAGTCCTCGCCGCGGGCTCGGCCCGAGGCAATGAAGTCATGGCCCACCTTGGTGCGATGCTTGACCTGCCTCTTGCGACCGATTGCACCG
>JAULZL010000262.1:0-2647 GCA_032117355.1 Candidatus Nanopelagicales bacterium | reverse complement strand
GCACACGCTGCCCACCCACCGCAGCTCCCCAGCCTAGAGGCTGACTTTCCCAATGACAGTGCTGCTGTCGCTCGCCCCCCAGCCTTCGACGCGCGCCTGCAATTCGCTGCGGAGTCTCGGAGTTCCCTCCCCATGCCTCACGACCACGCGAACTCACAACAGCGCGATTCGCCCTCAGCGGCGGGGGCCTCGCCTTCGCCGGCGCCCTCGCCACTCCCTCCGCCCGACAGCCCCACAGCGCCCGTACGTCGCCTCGTCTTCCCCGACACCGCCGCGACTAGCCCCCGCAGCGAGGCCCTCTCATGGAAGCTTGCCGGCCAGGAGGCCTCTGCCGCCTTACGAGAGCATGAGCGTGCACTGCTCCCCCCACGACGGCCCCCGGGCGCCACCGTCAACTACTTCCCCAAACAGCCGACCCACCGCCCATTCGGCCCCAAATGGCTCCCGGCAGTCTCCGATGCACCTATTCGAGCCGTCCCGGTGGTAGCGCCTGAGCTCGAGCCTCCCCCGACTCTCGAATCCATTCCAGAATCGCCCACCGCTGAGGACTCTTATGAGCCATATGAGCCTGCCTCGCCTCTGGCGGCCGCCATGCGGCACGAGGAGATGCACGGCGCCCGCGCGGCGCTCCACGCTTACCTCGACGGCTACCTCGAAGCCGCTCTTGCCCCCCGCCATAGCGCCAGCCCGCCGCCTCGCCCCTCGTCTGCCTCCTCCCTGGAGGCCGCCGTTGCCGAGTCCATTTACGACGCGCACCATCGACGGCCAGTCGCAGGCACTCTCGAGATACCCATCTCCGCATGGCGCAACGTCCCCAAGGTCCCGTTTGGCAAGAGCCCCGGTGACCACGCGCTCTTCCTCGACATCGCGCTCGACGAGCATGACTTCAAATCGCCCGACACCATACTCGACGGCATCCGCGCCAGCTTCCTCACCGCGCTCCGCGCCGACTCGCCCGACGCACCCGCAACGCACTCAGAGGCTGTCAAACGTGGCGACGTCTGGATGCGCGCCGAGGCCAAAGAGCTAGCAAACCACGAGGCCAACGGCTCCTGGACGTTTGTGCGCCGTGCTGACGTGCCAGCCGGCCGCCGTATCCACCGCCTCATATGGGTCTACAAGGTCAAGCGCGACGGCACCTGCAAAGCTCGCCTGTGCGTCCAGGGCTCCACCCTCGAACCCGGAGTTGACTACGACCAAGTCTTCTCGGCCGCCCTCCGCTACTCATCGGCGCGCTCACTCTTCGCCTTCGCGGCCAAGACAGGCTGCCGTGTACGCAGCGTCGACCTCGTTGCCGCCTACCTGCAGGGCGATTTCCTCGACGGTGAAGTTGTGTACTGCCACGCGGCACACGGCTACCCCAAGTACGATGAGCACGGCGAGCCCATGATCGCACGCGTGGACAAACCAATATACGGCATCCAGCAGGCCGGCCGCCGCCTCCAACGCAAGCTCTTCGACTGGCTGCGCGCCAAGGGCTTCCAGGCGCTCGACGATTCCGACCCTTGCGTCTTCAAGCTCACGTGCGTCAGCGGCGAGATCCTCACCATTGGCGTCTACGTTGACAACCTCCAGATCGTGCACTCAGTCGAACTTGATGCACAAGGTCGCGGACCCGCCGGCTGCGCGTACAACAAGTTCATGGACGACCTTCAACGCGAATGGACAGTCACCGACGAGGGCGACATGGAGGACTTGCTTGGCATCGAAGTCGAGCGCTTCAGTGACGGCTCAATCAAGCTCCACCAGACTAAGTACATCAACAAGGTCATCGAGCGCTTCCTACCCAACGGCCCATCGTCCCACGTCCAGCGTAACTCCATGCCCTACTCGTCCCTCTTCGAGACTCGGATGAAAGACGCGCTTGCTCTTGACGCCGGCACCTATCCCGACCTTATCACCACATTCCAGCAGCGCATCGGATGCCTCATGTACGCGGCCACCTCTACACGGCCTGACATCGCATATCCTGTCCATCAGCTCTGCAAGTGCCTGCAACGACCTACACCTGATCTCATCCACGAAACGGAGCACTTGCTCTCCTACCTAGCTCGCCACGCCTCAGTCGGCTTAACCTACACTCGTGAGAGAGGCTCGCTGCACGCTTTTGCTGACGCGTCGTGGGCAACCCGCTATTCCACCTCCGGCTGGGTGGTATTATGGCAAAGCGCCGCCATCTCCTGGGGCTCACGCGGCCAGAACTGCGTCGCGCTCTCGACGTGCGAAGCGGAAATCATCGCTCTCTCCGAGGCGACGAAAGACGTGGTCTACCATCGCAAACTCGTCGCCGGCGTCGATACACCTCTCGCCGGCCCGACTCGCCTCAGCACAGACAGCAAGAGCGCCCGCGACGTTTCCTACAACCCCGAGCACCACAACCGCATGAAGCACGTTGCCCGACGCCACTTTTACGTGCGCGACATGGTCGAGGCCTTTGAGATCGAGGTACCCTTTGTACCCACGGACCTCAACCCGGCGGACTTCTTTACCAAACCCATTCAAAACGCAGCCAAGTTCTTCAACTTTCGTCGTCAGATCATGAACGAGCCATTTCCGGTCTCGCCTCCACCTTCGACCGAGGGGGGGCGTCAGTGAGCGAGCCTCATATGTACACTAGTCGGCTCTGAAACGTCTGACTGTTTCTCTA
>JAULZL010000261.1:0-2678 GCA_032117355.1 Candidatus Nanopelagicales bacterium | reverse complement strand
GTTCGGCAACTGGATCTACGCGGTCGGTGGCGACAAGATCGCCGCACGAAACACCGGTGTTCCGGTGTGGCGCACGAAGATCACGCTCTTCATGTGCACCTCCATGGCGGCGGCACTCGTCGGCGTCATCACCCTGACAAGACTTCGCTCCATGCAGGCCGGCCAGGGCGTCGGTGAGGAATTCACCTTCATCATCGCTGCGGTCGTCGGTGGATGCCTCCTTACCGGTGGCTACGGATCCGCCATCGGCGCCTCAATCGGCGCGGCGATCATCGGCATGGCTTTCATCGGCATCGCCTACGCAGGGTGGAACACGGATTGGACCTGGCTGTTCCTCGGTCTCATCCTCTTCCTCGCCGTCCTCGTCAATACGTTCATCGGCCGTCGTGCGCAAGGAGCCCGAAAATGACCATTCAGGATACGCAAGCCGGCATCCACCCCGCCCTAGAACTCGCAGGGGTGTCCAAGTTCTTCGGCAGCGTCATCGCCCTGCAGGACATCTCCCTGCGTGTGGAGCAGGGCGCTGTGACATGCGTACTCGGTGACAACGGCGCCGGAAAATCCACCCTCATCAAGATCCTGAGCGGTGTCTACGCACCCAGCGAGGGTGAGGTGCTCCTCAACGGAGAGGCCGTCACGTTCACATCCCCCCGCGAGGCCCTCGACAGTGGCATCGCCACGGTTTACCAGGACCTCGCCACGATCCCCCTCATGTCGGTATGGCGGAACTTCTTCCTTGGCAACGAGCCGCGCAAGGGCATCCCGCCCTTCCGTTACCTAGATCGCGAATACGCCAAGGCCGTGTGCCGCACCGAACTTCTCGACATGGGAATCGACATTCGAGACCCCGAGCAGCCGGTCGGCACCCTGTCCGGAGGCGAGCGCCAGGCCGTCGCGATCGCCAGGGCCGTCCACTTCGGCGCGAACGTCCTCATCCTCGATGAGCCAACGAGCGCCCTCGGCGTCAAGGCGTCCGGTGTCGTCCTGAAGTACGTTCTGCAGGCTCGCGACCGCGGAGTCGCGGTCGTGTTCATCACCCACAATCCGCATCATGCCTTCTTGGTCGGGGATCGCTTCTACCTTCTCAACCGCGGACAGATGATGGAGACCTTCGAGCGCGGATCAGTCACCCGCGAGCAGTTAGTCCAAGCGATGGCGGGTGGGGCCGAACTCGAAGTTCTCGAGCATGAACTGGAGTCGGTAGATCGCACCTGACCAGCGGGCCGCCAGCCTCGTCCAAGAAATCCGCGTGGCGAAAGGGTCGCACCCGCCGCCATGATGTCGCACAGTCTGCAGTTGACCGGGTTCGTCGAGCCCATGGGCAACCCGAGCCGACGGCGACTGGCCTGGAGGCCTTGCGAATACTGCTAGGTTCACAGTCGTAGGCGGGCTTCACCTCTATCCACGACATCCTCCCCGTCATTGTTGTGGATCCGCCAAGGGGAGAACCCATGAATACTGCTCGACTCGTCACATTTCTCGTTTCCGGGTGCACTGCCGCCGCCGTCCTCGTCGTCGGCACCCTCGGGCTCGGTGCGCGCGCTCAGGCCGCGCCGAACTCACGTGCAGTGGTCATCGTTTCGGGTGGTGCCGCGATCAGCCCGTTCACCACGCCGGACGCGGCATGCCAGACCGGTTCCAAAGGCGGAACCACCTGGTATGCGGCCGGAAGCACCGACTCCTTCATGCGCTCGTACCTCTTGCGCAAGGGCCATCAGGTCTTCACTTCACCGGCGATGGCCGGACGCGGAAAGGTGACCGAGCAGCCAGGCGCCGGCGGACCCTTTCACAAGTGCCCCAAGGCGCTGCCGGCCTACATGACCGTCAATTCGGACGGGGATATCGAACTCGCGGGGGTCCACCTCGCGAACTTCGTCAATCACCTCAATGACGCGTACGGGATCACCGAGGTTGACTTCGTCGCGCATTCCATGGGCGGGCTCTACTCGCGGTCCGCGATCGCCTACCTGCAGGCACTGAAGTCCCCCGTGCAGGTCACATCGCTCACCACCATGGGAACCCCCTGGGACGGCGCGATCTTCGCTGATTCACCCGATCCGGAAAACCCGAAGGCCGCATGCGACGGATTCGCGTTGTGCGAATCATTGCTCGACGTCTTCGCCACCACCGCGCCGGTCGTGCTCACCGAGGATTCGGCGCGCCAGTCGGTCGCACTGAATGCAGCGAACGTCGGAGTGCTCAAGAGCATCCCAGTCACCATGATCGCGGGCAACGCGTTCAAGAAGCCGCAGAGTACCTCGCATATCTGGCCCAACGACGGCATCGTCGCCGCTCCAGCCGCACTCGGGGCCCAGACGAGTGACAGGGCGATCAACCATCGCCGGTGCTACCTATACGAGGGTGGCACGCACAGTGTGTACATCTCCAAGGCGGCCGGCATGCCTGACGGCACTGCCATCACCTGGAACACCACCGTGGGCAGCTGGGTCGATGGAGCGATCAGGGCATCGGGCACCGCGATGGCGGCCGAGAATCGCATCGGCTGCCCGACGTCATAGCAGGCCGGAGCCCCCCCGGATTATTCAGCACACTTTGCACATGCGTTGCGCTGGAGGCAGGAGCAGTCCAGCGCAACGCCCGATGGGATCAGTGCTCCGCGTGTGCGTGGTCGGTGACGCTGGGATCAACCTCCAGCACTGAGCAGGACCAGACCCCGG
>JAULZL010000260.1:0-3619 GCA_032117355.1 Candidatus Nanopelagicales bacterium | reverse complement strand
GATGAAGCCGAGGATCGCAAGATGCGGGCTGAACGTGGCTGGATAGCCGATCCGCCGCCGGCGCCGCCCAGTCCGTACCGGCCGGGGCAAGACACAAAGTGGTACCTGATGATGGGCGCGAGACGTCTCCTAGCGGAGAAGATTGCGCGTGAACGTGCGTCGGCACGGGACTTCGCGGCCCGATTCGCCGATCTCAAAGCGAGGGACCGGTCCTATCTCACCGAGCAAGACGGCTCTGCCGAATAGACGGCACCGCACTGCGCCCCGAGTAGGGGCTGGGCGAGAAGCTCTCGACTCCTGCGTACCGACACGCAGGAACCGACCGAGGCGCAAGATCGACGTGCATTGTCCAGTACACAAGCTGTTATTGGACAATGCAATTCGCGTGTCGACGGGCACTAATTCGGTCCGAACGGGAATTAGCTGAGGCCGAATCGTGTTGTAACAGATGGAGGCGTTCGGACGCCGACCAGAGGGGAGAGCGCGTTGACCAACTACGACGTCATCGGCGACATCCACGGCTGCGCGACGGAGCTCAAGACTCTGCTGGCGCAACTTGGCTACCGGCGCGACGACGCCGGCGTCTACCGCCACTCGGAGCGCACCGCGGTGTTCGTCGGCGATCTTGTCGACCGCGGCCCCGAGCAGCTCGAGGTGCTGCAGATCGTCAAGGCGATGGTCGATCACGGCGGCGCGCAGATCGTGATGGGCAACCACGAGTTCAACGCCGTCTGCTATGCGATGGGACTACGCGAGCAGACTGAGGACAACTACGAGCAACACAAGGAGTTCCTGAGGATCCCGAAGGCCCAGCGTGAGCTCTACATCGAATGGTTCAAGACCATCCCGCTTTGGCTGGAGCTTCCCGGTCCTGACAAAGGGAGCAAGATTCGCGTCGTACACGCCTGCTGGCATGAGGAGTCCATGCAGGTTGTACTGGACGCCACAGCCGGCTCCGATCGACTGACCGAAGACCAGCACTTCGTTGATGCGATGGCAAAGAAGGAGGAGCACCCGCTCTATAAGGCCGTCGATACCCTGCTCAAGGGCCCGGAGATCGACCTGCTTCAGTATGGCCAGCAGCCCTTCCGCGACCGCGGCAGGAAGGCGCGCCATAGGGCACGGTTGCGCTGGTGGAGGCCCGATGCCCGCACGTTGTCTGAAATCGCGGACGTCCGCAAGATGCGGACTGTCAACGGCGACGAATACCCGCCCCTACCTGACACGCCGGTCGACGTGGAGCACCTCGGCCACACCTACGACGGCACGATCCCAGTGATCTACGGCCACTACTCGCTCGACTGGGACAAACACCAGGAGGACTGCAGTAGCTACACCGCCTGCGTGGACTTCAACGGCAAGCTTGTCGCCTACCGCTGGCACGGCGAACCCACGATCAGCCCGCGAAATTACGAACGGTACACCGACGACCTCGTGGCCGAAACACGCTCGGGCTGAGCGCCTTACGCGCGGAATGAAACTCGGGGGAACATGAACGCTGATATGACCTCGGACTTTCCGGCGCCGGCCTTCCGGTGGGATGCCCGGTCGACAGCCATCGTCGACTCGCTGGGATGACGACGCTGGACGGGATGCATCGCGTCAACGTAGAACCGTGAACTCGACCGCTGCCGGACGGTGACGATCGACTCAACGATGCCAGGCCCGGAGCCATTTACCCAGAGCGGGTCCGCTGAGTCGGCCGGGAATCAAGTATTTGATCGCCGGCAACCATGACGGGGTTCATCCCATGCACCGGGTGCCCGCAAGTGGAACAAGCGGTAACTGGGGGTTTTCGCCAGTGTCGCTGGACGTTGGTCCCGGCGAGGACGGCGAGTACGGCGAGGCCTACGAGGGAGCCGACATCGTGTTCCCCGGCGCGAACGAAGACATCGTGCTTGTGGTGACGAAAACCCCTGCGGCACAGTTATTCACCGAAACGACCCTGGAGGCACTGAAAAGGAGGGAGGCAGCATGAACTGTAGGAAATCAGCGGAGCCGGTGCCCCAACCGGAGTATGAGCAACATGAGCAACCGATTCCGCCGCAGGGCGAGCAATCGGAACTTGACCTGGATTTACCAGGGCAGCAACTGACCCTCTGGTAGGAAAGGTTTTCGGGCCTATGCCACCGCCGCGGCGAAGCTCTGATAGAGGTCGCCCGGCAGCGGGGTGTGCAACTTCCAGGTGATTGCCATCGGCTTCTCGCCAACGTGACCTTGATAGCTGGCCGGTCCCAGGAACCAGAACGCACGGTCGTCCGCGCGCAACCGGGTGAACAGCATGATCGAGCGCCCCATCTTCTCGTGGTTGCGGTACCGCAGGCCAGTTTCGCTGTTGGCGCGGGTAATCGACTGGCTCTCCCAGTGAATGAGTGTGGGGCTGATCGCGTAGTCGCGGTAGCGGGTGGTCGGTGAGAAATTGCCACTGCTTTTGTCTAGAGTCAACGCCAGCAAGTCCGCACCGGCACCGCGCGCCTCGTAAACCCCAGTCTGCCAGGGGGCGACTCGTGCCCGGTCGCCGATGCCGAAGGCGGCCATAATCTCGATCCGCGTGTAGCGGGCATGGACCTGGAGCGGGACGTCGGGGTGCTTCGGGAGTGCCCCGTGGAGGTGGTCCACCCGTTGATCGAGTTCGACGAGCAGCTGTGCCAGTTCGGCGCGCAGCTGCGGGTGTGACCACAGCAGGTCAATTCCGTCCTGCAGGGACTGCTCTTTGGTGAGCACTTGGTCGCCCAGGCCGGCGACGAGCATCCGGACCAGACGACGTTTCCGCTCCGGCATGGCCGCCACGGTCGGCGCGAGAGTCGATTCCAGCAGCCGGCGGTAAGTCTCGATGCGTTCGTCGTCATCGACGTGCAGCATCCGACCGACAGCCTTGCGCAGCGGAGCCTCATGCGGCCCTGCCGGCGCGACTGGCACACCCGCAGCCTCGCACAGATCCGACCAACCCCGACTCCCGTCGTACACATCGGGCAGGTCCAGCCCGGACTCGTGGAGGTATTGCGAGAGTGTCACGTCCGGATAGTTGGCGTGCACCACGCGCAGTTCCTCCACGCGAGCCGGCCACCGCGAGGGAATCGCATTGCGCAGGCTGCTCAGGACGATCTCGGAGGCTTTGGCGTCTAGGTGCATGTAGCAGCCAGCGGGCAGGAACGGAAAGCCCTGCTGGACAGAGTGTTCGATGTCGCGGCGGGTGCCGCCGAGCAGAGCCCGGTAGCGGCGGTCGAAGCGGAACTCCTTGCGGTGGGTGCCGACGAAATCCAGCACGGTGCAGAAGCTCTTGTCTTTGGAGCGACGCAGTCCGCGACCTAGTTGCTGAAGAAACAGCGTCGGGCTTTCGGTGGGCCGCAACATCAGCAAGGTGTCCACAGTCGGAACGTCAACGCCCTCGTTGAAGAGGTCAACCGAGAACACGACGCGGACCTTGCCGGCGGCGAGGTCTTTGAGTGCTGCTTCCCGGTCGTCCCGCGAACTGTCGCCCCACACCGCCACGGATGGCAGGCCGTGCTTGGTGAAGTGCGCAGCCATGAATTGGGCGTGTTCGATGCTGACGCAGAAGCCGAGAGCGCGCATGGTGCTGGGACTGTCGGCAAGACGGGTCACTTCCTGCACGACGGTG
>JAULZL010000259.1:0-15754 GCA_032117355.1 Candidatus Nanopelagicales bacterium | reverse complement strand
ATAGCCCGGGATCGCCATGCTCGGTGACCCCGGCTTGATCGGCATCGGCTCGAGGCCGCGCAGGTTCGAGGCGATCGGCCAACCGGTCTCGGTCTGCCACCAGTTGTCCACGATCGGTACGCACAGGTGCTCCGATGCCCAGTGGTAAGTGTCCGGATCCAGCCTCTCTCCCGCGAGGAACAGGCCGCGCAGGCTGGACACGTCGTGGTTGGCAAGGTGCTCGCCCGCCGGATCTTCCTTCTTGATCGCCCGGATCGCCGTCGGTGCGGTGAACATCCCATTCACCCCGTACTCGGCGATCACCCGCCAGAAAGCACCGGCATCGGGCGTACCGACCGGCTTGCCCTCGTAGAGCACCGTCGTTGCACCATTGATGAGCGGCGAGTAGACGATGTAGGAGTGGCCGACGACCCAGCCGACGTCAGATGCCGCCCACCAGGTGTCGTCCGACGTCATGCCGTAGACATTCCAGAAAGACCACGCCATCGCCACCGCATGGCCGCCGTTGTCGCGCACCACTCCCTTGGGCTTTCCGGTCGTTCCGGAGGTGTAGAGGATGTAGAGGGGGTCGGTGGCGTCGACGGTGACCGGCGGATGCGGTGTCGCAACAGTCATGGCCTGCGCCCAGTCAACATCTCGCTCGGTCATCTCGGCAATCGCCTGCGGCCGCTGCAGGATGACGGACGCTTCGGGCTTGTGCTGAGCTAGGGCGATGGCCTCGTCCAGCAATGGCTTGTAGGGCAGGACGCGACCGGCCTCGACGCCGCAGGAGGCCGATACGACCACCCGCGGAGTCGCATCGTCGATGCGAGCGGCCAGTTCGGCCGGTGCGAACCCGCCGAAGACGACCGAGTGAACGGCGCCAAGACGCGCGCAGGCCAGCATGGCGACCACCGCCTCCGGAACCATCGCCATGTAGACGATGACTCGATCTCCCTTGGCAACGCCCAGGCTCGCCAGGACGCCAGCGAAGAGAGCGACCTCATCGAGGAGTTCGGCGTAGGTGATGGATCGCTGCACACCGGTGACCGGGCTGTCATAACGAATCGCAACCTTGGCGCCTCGCCCCGCATCGACGTGACGATCTAGGGCGTTGGCACACGTGTTCAGCTTCGCGCCGGGGTACCAGCGATAGATGGGTGCCTGGCTGGAGTCGAGGATCTGACTCGGCGGGGTGATCCAGTCGATGAGGCGGGCCGCCTCCGACCAGAACTCACTCGGGGACTTTGCGGCCCGCGTTCGCGCCTGTTCGTATGGACCCATGCCACTTCCCCTCGCACGCACCGGGCGTCACCCGGCGACTGGACTACGAACCTGCGGCCTGCTCCGGTGAATCCTTGCCATCGGACCTCCAACGCTGCTTCAGCGTTGACTGGGCCGCGCCTCCAAGAATGCGGACAACCACGCCAATGAATGCGATGTCGAAGGCCATCTGGGTCATCGCAATGAGTCGAGCCGTATCGGTGACCGGGGTGATGTCGCCGAAGCCCACCGTCGCAAGCACGGTGAGGGCGAAGTAGTAGGCGGAGAAGTGAGTGAGCGGCTCAGTGAACGCTTCCGGGTTCTGCTGGGACAGCACCACGTAGATGGCGGCGTACACCGCGAGGAACATCGCGGCCACCAGGATGAGCGCCTCGGCAGATTGCAGGGTCGGGTAGACGGCCTTCTTGATCCGGTTCAACTGATGCCGGAAGTACGCGATGTAGATCGCGACGCACAGCAGCACAAACGCAGCCGGGGCTACGACGCGACCATCGGTTGAGTCGGGCAGCAGGTACATGCCGCCCCAGATCAGGGTAAGGCCGATGGCGACACGCACAAGGGCGAAGAAGATCAGCCGCCTGCGCTTGGCGCGGGAGACGGGCAGGCCGACCAGCGAGTCAGACATGGCCGCGAGTCTCTCACGTAACGGCCGCAAGTTGGCCGCATGCGCCATCAATCTCACGGCCCCGGGTGTCCCGCACCGTTACGGCCACCCCGCGATTGCGCAGGGTCGCAACGAAGGCTGCCTCGTCCTGGGGTCGTGATGCCGTCCATGCCGAGCCCGGAGTGGGGTTGAGCGGGATGAGGTTGACATGCACAAGTCGGCCCTGCAGGAGGTCCGCGAGAAGGTCGGCCCGCCACGTCTGGTCGTTGATGTCGCGAATGAGGGCGTACTCAATGCTCACCCGTCGGCGGGTTCGATCGGCGTACTCCCAGGCACTGGACATTACCTCGGCAACGGGCCAGCGGGTATTCACCGGAACAAGGGTGTCGCGGAGTTCATCGTCCGGTGCGTGCAAGGAGATCGCCAGGGTCACCGGCAGGCCCTCCTCGGCGAGCTCGCGAATGCGCGGGACGAGGCCGACGGTCGAGACCGTGATACCCCGGGCGCTGAGGCCCAAGCCCTCGGGCACGGGGCTGGTGAGCCGCCGAACGGCACCGATCACCGATCGGTAGTTCGCCAGCGGCTCCCCCATGCCCATGAACACGATGTTGGACACCCGGCCCGGCCCGCCGGCGATCTCCCCGCGCTGAAGGCTCCGGGCTGCTGCGAGGACCTGCTCCACGATTTCGGCGGTCGAGAGATTACGGGTGAGGCCCGCCTGTCCGGTGGCGCAGAACGGGCAGTTCATCCCGCAGCCGGCCTGCGAGGAAATGCACACCGTCACCCGATCCGGGTAACGCATCAGCACGCTTTCAACCAGCACACCATCGTGCAGGCGCCATGCGGTCTTGACGGTTGTGCCCTCGTCGCAGTCGATGGTGCGGGCGGCAGTAAGCAGTTGCGGCAGCAGGGTGCTAACCGCCTGCCGGGCATCGGACGAAAGATCCGACCAGGTACTCGGGTCATCCTCAAGGCGCCCTAGCCAGTGGCGTGAAACCTGGTCGGCGCGAAAGGCGGGCAACCCGATCTGTGCCATCGCCGCGCGGCGTTCCTCGCCGGTGAGATCCATCAGGTGACGTGGCGGCTTGCCACGCGCGGGTGCCTCGAGGGTCAACTCACCCGGCTTGGGCATGGTGAATCCTCATCAGTTGATTCCACTACCGAGAAAGAAGGTGAAGAGCACCCAGGAAGCGAAAGCGTTGGGCAGCAGCGAGTCCAGTCGGTCCATCATCCCCCCGTGGCCGGGCAGGAATGTACCCATGTCCTTCACGCCGAGATCCCGCTTGATCGCGGACTCCGCAAAGTCGCCGGCGGTCGCCGTGACCGCGAGGATGATGCCGGCGATCACGCCCTGCCACCACGGCGCCTGCAGCAACCAGGTGAACGCCGCCGCGCCAACGAGGGCCTGGGCGACCACCGAACCCGCGAACCCCTCCCAGGACTTCTTCGGGCTGAGTTGGGCTGCGATCGGATGCTTGCCGAACAGCACTCCCGCTGCGTACCCACCCGTGTCATTCGCGCTGGTCAGCAGGATGAAGGCGACCACCCGCTGGGGCCCATTGTCCGCAGCAAGGGTCAGCATCAGGAAGCCGGCAAGGAATGGCAGGTAGGCGATGACGAACGTGCTTGCCGTGGCGTCACGCACGTAGCCGTAGGCACCGCGCCGAATCCGCCAGAACAGCACAGCGAGGACAGCAACCCCCATCGCCGTCGTCTGTGCCTCGAGGCCACCGAAGTAGGCGGCAATCGGGATGACAACGGTGAAGCCGATCAGCGGGGTCCGCGCCACCAGGATGCCCCGCTGGCCGAACGCCTTGACGAACTCAAGTGCCGCGATCAGCAGGGCGATGATGACGACGATGCCGAATGTCCACTTGAGAGTGAACAGGCTGGTCAGGACGATTGCCCCAAGCGCGAGGCCCGACGCAATGGCCGCGGGCAGATTGCGCCCCGCCCTGGACTTCTTCGGCGCGGCTGGCTCGCCGGATGAGCCGGGATCCTCCGGTACGTCCGCGGGTGGGGTCAAGGTCAGACCTCGAGCAGTTCTGCTTCTTTGGCCTTCAGGATCTCGTCGATGTGCTCGACATGCTTATGAGTCGCGTCATCGAGGTGCTTCTCTGCCCGGCGGACATCGTCCTCGCCGGCCTCGCCATCCTTCTGGAGTCGGTCAAGCTGATCCTTCGCGTGCCGTCGCACATTGCGAATCGAGATCTTGGAGTCCTCGGCCTTGGTGCGCGCCACCTTGATGTACTCCTTGCGACGCTCCTCGGTCAGGGCCGGCAGCACCACCCGGATGATGTTGCCGTCCGAGGTCGGATTGATGCCGAGGTCACTGTCGCGCAGGGCCTTCTCGATCGGACCGAAAGCACCCTTGTCGTACGGGGCGATGATGATCATCCGCGCCTCAGGAGTCTGGAAGGACGCCAGTTGGTTCACCGGGGTCATGGCGCCGTAGTAGTCAACGACAATCTTGTTGAACATGGCCGGGGTTGCCCGTCCCGTCCGGATCGTCGCGAAGTCATCCCGGGCGACCCCGATCGCCTTGTCCATCTTCTCCTCCGCTTCGAGGAGGATCTCGTCGATCTGCTCGGTCACTGTGCACTCCTACCGTCCGGTGAGTGGTGGGTTGCCACCAAGGTACCGATTGTCTCCCCGCGCACCGCGCGGGCGATATTGCCCTCCACTAGGAGGTTGAAGACCACGATCGGCAGTTCGTTGTCGCGGCACAGACTGATCGCCGTCGCATCCGCGACCTTGAGGTTCCGCGAGAGGACTTCGTCGTGGGTCAGCCGATGGAACTTCACGGCCTGCGCGTTGGTACGTGGGTCGTCGTCGTAGACACCGTCGACCCCCTTGGCCATCAGGACGACCTCAGCCCCAACCTCTAGCGCACGCTGGGCCGCCGTGGTGTCGGTGGAGAAGTAAGGCTGGCCCAGGCCCGCCCCGAAGATGACGACGCGGCCCTTTTCGAGGTGACGAATAGCCCGGCGCGGTACATAGGGCTCAGCGACCTGCCCCATGGTGATCGCAGTCTGGACCCTGGTGTCGACGCCGGCCTTCTCGCAGAAGTCCTGCAGGGCAAGGCAGTTCATCACCGTGCCGAGCATGCCCATGTAGTCGGCCCTGGCGCGCTCCATCCCCCGCTCGGACAACTGCGCACCACGGAAGTAGTTCCCGCCACCGATGACCACCGCGACCTGGGTGCCTTCCCGGACGATATCCGCGATCTGACGAGCCACCGAGGCGACGACGTCGGGATCGACCCCGAGACCGCCACCACCGGCGAAGGCCTCGCCCGAGAGTTTGAGCAGCACCCTGGACCAGCCGCCTTCCGGCACCTCGGGCCAGGTCTCAATAGTTCCCTCGAGGGACGGCTGGATGACTCCACCGGGATTGGCCACGACCCCTACCCCTTCCGTCCGCTCGATGGAAATCTACTGTCCGACCTCGAATCTGGCGAAGCCGGTCACCTCGGTCTTGGCATCCGCCAGTACCTGGGCGACGGACTTCTTGTTGTCCACGACGCTGGACTGCTCGAGCAGGACGGTGTCCTTGAGGAATGAGTTCACCCGGCCATCGACGATCTTGGACAGGGCTGCCTCAGGCTTGCCCTCCTCCTTGGCCGTGGCCTCGGCAATGCGCCGCTCGTTCTCCAGGACGTCTGCGGGGACCTCGTCGCGAGTGAGGAACTGCGGCCGCATGGCTGCGATCTGCATCGCGGCCCCGCGGGCCGCTTCTTCGCTTCCCGAGTAGGCCACCATAACGCCCACCTGCGGAGGCAGGTCGGACGCACGGCGATGAAGGTAGAGCGCCACGGGAGCTTCGAGCACTGCAACTCGGCCGAGCTCGATCTTCTCGCCGATGACCCCTGCCATCTCCGCGATGGCATCGGCAGCAGTGCGGCCGTCAGCCAACCCGGCAGCAAGAACGGCCTCGGCCGTCGTCAACTGACCAGCCGATGCGGCCGAGGCGATTGAGTCGGCGAGGGCCTGGAAGTCGGCGTTCTTCGCGACGAAGTCCGTCTCGCAGAGCAACTCAATGAGGGCATTGCCCTCTGCGGCCACCAGGCCGTTGGACGTGGTGCGCTCGGCACCACGCTTGGCGGCCTTCGCGGCCCCGGAGATCCGCAGGATCTCCACAGCCTTGTCGAAGTCGCCTTCGGACTCCTCGAGAGCCCGCTTGCACTCCATCATGCCCGCGGCCGTGTGGTCGCGGAGCTTCTTGACATCGGCGGCTGAGATGTTCGCCATCGTTGTTCCTTCGTGGACGTCGTTGAACAGAACTAATACGGGAGAGCAATCGGCACTCGTGGCCGACTACGACTGCGATCGGTGGTCGCTGCTACTCGGAGACGGGCTCCGCGGCTGCCTCAGCCTCGACCGCCACAACCTCGACAACGGCCTCGTCAGCGACGGCCTCGCCGACTGCTTCGGTCGCCGCGGGGGCCTCGGCTCCAGCGAGGAGCTCACGCTCCCACTCAGCCAGCGGCTCCACGACGGCTGTTTCGCCTGACACAGCCCGGTTTGCCCGGGTCATCAGTCCGTCTGCAACCGCATCCGCAATGACGCGGGTCAGCAGCGCAACGGAGCGAATCGCGTCGTCATTGCCCGGAATCGGGAAGTCGACCTCGTCAGGGTCACAGTTCGTGTCGAGAACCGCGATGACCGGGATACCCAGCTTGCGGGCCTCGCCGACAGCGATGTGCTCCTTCTTGGTGTCGATGATCCACACCGCGCTGGGGATCTTGCTCATGTCGCGAATGCCGCCGAGGGTCTTCTCGAGCTTGTCCTTCTCGCGACGCAGGACGAGGAGCTCCTTCTTGGTCAGGCCAGAGGCTGCCACGTCGTCGAAGTCGATGACCTCGAGCTCCTTCAACCGCTGCAGGCGCTTGTGGACGGTACCGAAGTTCGTGAGCATCCCACCGAGCCAGCGCTGGTTGACATAGGGCATACCAACGCGGGTCGCCTGCTCGGCGATGGCCTCCTGGCCCTGCTTCTTGGTGCCGATGAACATGATCGAGCCGCCGTGCGCAACGGTCTCCTTCACGTACTCGTAGGCCCGGTCGATGAAGGACAGCGACTGCTGTAGATCGATGATGTAGATGCCATTGCGCTCGGTGAAGATGAATCGCTTCATCTTGGGGTTCCAGCGACGGGTCTGATGCCCGAAGTGAACGCCGCTCTCGAGCAGCTGGCGCATGGTGACAACGGCCATGACGGGATGACTCCTTCGTGCGCGCCGACGGATCGGCGCTTCGGTTGTTGGCACCGTGCCGGCTGGCCGGTGCCCCTGACGCCCACCCGATTCGGACCCGAGGGACCGCGCGAATCGGGGCCAGCCCATGTCCTGGAAGTTCAGGTACGCAGTTCAGGCTGGCAAGAGAGCGTGCGAATTTGTGCTCTCAGTGTAGGGGCACCACAGGAGAGGCTGAACCAGGCCCCGCGCCCCGGAACATGTCCAGTCCGGCCCTCGGTCCAACGTCGATGGGCGCTTTCGTACACAGCCACTGCCGTACACAGCCACTGCCGTACACAGCCACTGCCGTACACAGCCACTGCCGTACACAGCCACTGCCCACCGCGGGCTCCGTCCACCGGATCGATGCCTTGCCCCCCGGATAAGGGCAACGGTGGCACACGCTTGGCCCATGCTCCTTCGGACACGACTTCAGGTAGCCACCGGCATCACCCTGATGGGGTTCTACTTCGCCAGCGCCGCTGTCGGCCCGGCGACCGCAGACCCCGTCGAGGGGCCGACAAGACCCACGGCAGACCGGCGTTGGACCTGGCCGGTCCCCCGGCCCGAGGTGGTGGAGGCCTTCGACGGCCCTGAATCTGCTTGGTCTCCGGGCCATCGCGGTATCGACCTCGCGGGCGTGGCGGGCGATCCCATCGCAAGCATCGGGCCCGGGACGGTGGCCTTCGTGGGTCAGGTGGCCGGCATCCCGGTGATCGCAGTCGACCACCCGGGCACCGGGCTGCGGAGCACCTACCAACCCGTTCGGGCGAGCGTTTCAGCCGGTCAGCGCGTGGCGGCGGGCGAGATGATCGGTCGGCTGGCTACGAGCGGTGGTCACTGCAGCGGCCACTGCCTGCACCTGGGCGTCAAGCGGCCGGGAGCGGGCATTGGCGGCAGAGCGATCTACGTGGATCCGTTGCGACTCCTCGGTCGCTTCGCCATTCTCAAGCCGATTCGTGGTCCTCGGCACGGGGATGCGCCTGGTTGAAGGTCCGGCGTAGCCTCTCAACGGACACATGGGTGTACCTCTGGGTGGTCGCCAGGCTGGCGTGGCCGAGCAACTCTTGAACGGCGCGCAGGTCTGCGCCACCGGACAGCACGTGGGTGGCAGCGGTGTGCCTGAGGCCATGGGGAGCAAGGCGTGGTACCCCGGCAGCCTGCGTAACCTGCTCAACCACCCGCCGAACCGCACGCTGGTCAATCCGGCCACCCCGTGCTCCTAGGAACAGGGCCTCACCGGATCCCGGGCCGACCAAGGAATCGCGGACCGCCAACCACTCCTGAAGCGCCCGCCATGCGGGCAGGCCGAACGGGACGACCCGCTCCTTGCTGCCCTTGCCGAGCACCCGCACAACCCTGCGCTCGCCGTCGACGGCATCGAGGTCGATGCCGCAGAGCTCTGATACCCGGATACCGGTCGCGTAGAGCAACTCGACGATAGACCGATCGCGAAGGGCGCATGGGTCCCCGTCATCCGCCGCGACGGCCACGTGCTCCATAACCTGCTCCGCCTGCACCTCATCGAGGACCGTCGGTAGCCGACGGTGCACCTGAGGACTGGCCAAACGCTGGCCCGGATCAACCACCAGCCGACCCCGCTGCATGCACCAGGCGGTGAAAGCCCGGGCTGATGCCGCGCGACGGGCGATGGTGGCTCGGGACTGGCCGACCGAGTTCATGCCGGCCAGCCACGCTCGCATGATTGGCAGGTCTATGTCCGACACCTCGGGCGCTCCCCGTGCGGCGCAGAAGTCGGCCAGGCTTCGGATATCTCCGAGATAGGCCCGGACGGTATGCGGACTACGCCCTCGCTCATCGCGAAGGTGGACGCCGAAGGCATCAATGGCCTCGTCCCATCCAGAGTCCGTCACGGCCCCATGCTGCCAACTGCGCGCACTGCCCAGCGTCAGGCTCGCCCGGCCATTCGCCAGCCGTCAGCATCGGCCCGAATGAAACCGCGCGCCGCCAGCAGCCCCACCGACTCAGCGACATCTGCCGCCGGCAGGCCCGAGACCTTGATCAGCCGATCCATCCCAACGACCCCGCGCGCCGGGACGGCGTCCAGGATGCGCGCCTGACGCTCGGTCAACGAGTCCACGGCTCGCGACAGGTTGGGCGCCTCGCGCGCGGACGGGCTCCCCACCGGGGCAACGAGGTCCAGCACGTCTTCCGGGCAGGAGGCCAGGATGACCCCGCCCTCCCGGATCAGGTGGTGGCAGCCGGCCGAGGCCGGGGAAGTGACCGGGCCAGGGACGGCCAGCACCGGACGGTTAAGCGCAGCCGCCGCATTGGCAGTGGCCGTGGTGCCCGAGCGCAGAGCCGCCTCGACTACCACCGTTGCCCTGGTCAGCGCGGCGATGATGCGGTTTCGAGACAGGAATCGCCGTCGCCGGACCCCTTCGCCCAGGGGGGATTCGCTCACGATCAGTCCCTCGTCGGCGATCCGCGCCAGAAGGAGTTCGTGGGCTCGCGGATAGGCAACGTCGACTCCCCCGGCCACCACGCAGATGGTCATCCCACCCGCGTCCATCGCACCACGATGGGCTGCGGCATCGATGCCGAAGGCACCGCCCGACACGATGGTCGATCCGGCATCCGCAAGGTGCGCCGCCCAGTCGCGAGCGACGGACTCGCCATACGGCGTCGCGGCCCGGGCACCCACGACCGCAATCGACCGAAGGGCCGTCAATCGCAGGCTGGCAGCGCCGAGCACCCAAAGGGCGAATGGAGTCGACTCAGCGAGATCATCCAACTGGGTTGGCCACTGCGGACTCCCCCGATAGAGAACCTGCGCACCAACGCGACTGGCGCTCTCATATGCGCTATCCAGGTTGAATGCCGCCAGCCGGGCTCGGATGCCCGACTCCTCCGGCAGGCCGCTGCCACCGGCCGCGATGCGATCAAGTGCCTCGACAGGGCCGAGGCTCCGCACAAGCGCTCCAACCCGTCGATCAGCGGGCTCGGCCACGTGGGCGAGGCAGACCCACGCGTCAGCCTCGCCGTTCGACAGGTCGACGGGCGCGCTCACCGGCCACCCCAGGCGGGGCCGCGCAGGGCCAGCGCGGCGGAAACATGCTCCAGCCTGGGCCGATCCGACCCCGCCAGATCCGCGATGGACCAGGCGACACGAAGTACCCGATCAGCTCCGCGCAGGCTCATCCCGGAGCGCTCAGCATCACTGATCAGTTCCACACCGTCGGCCTCAGGTGCCCAATTCCGGCGCAGGGCCTGAGTCGGAATTCGTGCGTTCAATGACCACCCCAGCCCGGAGAACCGCGATGCAGCACGCTCGCGAGCCTCGGCGACCCGAGATGCCACCTCAGAACTCGATTCGGCCTGCCCGTGGGCCAGCTCAGCGGTAGCGGGAGCGGTGATGCGCAGGCGTACGTCGATTCGATCGAGGAGGGGGCCGGAGAGCCGCTCGGCGTACCGTCGGCGGGCCATGGAAGTGCACGTGCACTGATCACCTCGACCCGCGAAGAGCCCGCACGGGCAGGGATTGGCCGCAAGGACCAACTGGAACTCAGCCGGCAGCACGCAGGACTGGCCGGCGCGCATGATGCTGACCTGGCCGCATTCGAGGGGCTGGCGGAGTCCCTCGAGGGCCGGTCGGCAGAACTCCGGGGCCTCATCCATAAACAGCACGCCACCATGGGCGAGGGTCAGCGCCCCGGGAATCGCCGCGGAAGCCCGCATCGTTCCCAGGATTGCCACCGCGGAGGACGAGTGGTGCGGCGCGACCGTTACCGGCCGGCGCAGCAGCACATGCCCAATGGGTAACTGCCCGGCAAGGGCATGGATCGCAGTGACTTCCAAGGCCCGGTCATCCGGCAGATCGGGGAGCACGCTCGACAATCGAGTGGCAAGCAACGTTTTACCGACCCCGGGCGGTCCAACCATCGCGCAGTGGTGCCCCCCGGCCGCGGCCACCTCAAGCGCGAATCGGGCGTGGGCGTGCCCTCGAATGTCGGCGAAGTCCGGGCTCGACGCCGCTGAAAGTGGGGCCACCTCGTGCAGCACCGGGGTATCGGCCTGCTCCTGACCGCGCAGGACGCGAGCAAGCTGGGCAAGGTCTCGAACCACGACCACCCGCAGTCCCGGGATGACCGCGAGTTCACCAGCATTGGCGGCTGGGGCAACAACCTGGTCGATCCCAGCCTGGCGGGCTGCGATTCCGGCGGCCAGCGCACCTCGCACCGGCTTGACGAGGCCGTCGAGGCCGAGTTCACCGATCAGCACGCAGGGCCCGGGTGCCTCGGCCGGAACCTGGTTGGTTGCCCGAAGAGTGGCGGCGGCAATTGGGAGGTCCAGGCTCGTCCCCGACTTGGGGACGTCAGCCGGGGACAGGCCGATGGTTATGCGGGTTGACGGCCACTGCAGGCCGGCGTTCTCGATGGCCGATCGAACTCGCCAACGCGCCTCGGTGACAGATGCCTGCGGCAACCCGACGATGCCGACGCTCGGCAGGCCGCGAGAGACATCCACTTCGACCTTGACCAGGGTCGACGAAACCCCCACGGCAACGGCCCCCCAGGCCTGCGCCAGGCCCATGTCAGTCGACGCCGCGGACGTGCTCGATCACCGGGGCCCCCATCCGGCCCTGGGTGACACCGATCGCATCTATTCGAATGGACGGGGCATGGATGTCATGGTCGCAAAGCCATCGGTAGGCCAGCTGCCGAAGTCGGCGCACCTTGCGAGCCGTGATCGCCTCCATCGGAGTGCCGAATGCCTCGGTGCTGCGCGTCTTTACCTCGCACAGCACAAGGACGGCCCCTTCCCGGGCAACGATGTCAATCTCACCGACATCACATCGCCAGTTTCGATCCACCACCGCCATGCCAATTGCCTGCAGGTAACCCGCGGCAACCTCCTCGCCGTACCTACCCAAAGCCGTCTGCCGACGCATGCGCTCACCTCCACCGCGCACACTGGTCGAAGAGTCAATAGCCCCCAACCCGACGCGGCTGCCCTGTGGATTGGGACCGCTTTCGAATTCCACTGGGGACAAGTCGGCGTGCAGGACGGCGGATCGCGCGCGTCCAGTCAGGCTCCGTCCGGGCTGACTCCAGGTAACCGCCAACTACGACGGTGATGGACGGTCGGGCCGAAGTCGCGCAGGGCTTCAATGTGCTCGGGGGCGGCGTAGCCCTTATTCAGCTCCCACCGATACCGAGGATGCCGGGTCGCGAGGTCGATCATGATGGCATCTCGACTGGTCTTGGCAAGGATGCTCGCCGCCGCCACGGCGGCACATTGCAGGTCCGCCTTCACCAGCGTCACCACCGACGGAACGGCCTCGAGCACTCGCGGTCCATCGAAGAGGGACTCCTGCTCCGGTGGCGTCAGGTAATCGTGGCTGCCGTCGAGGAGGATTGCATCCGGCAGTCGCGGCAGATCGGCCAGGGCGCGATGCCCCGCTAGTCGCATCGCCGGGACGATCCCCCACTCATCGATCTCGGCCGGGCTGGCGTGTCCGACAGCCCAGGCCCTGGCCCATCCCTGAATCAACGGAACGAGATCCGCCCGCGCCGAGGCGGTCAGCAGCTTGCTGTCGCGCACTCCCGCAGGAGCCGGCCTCGTCTCCGCATCAACGACGACCATGGCCACGCTCACCGGGCCGGACAGGGAGCCTCGGCCAACCTCGTCGCAGCACGCAAGGCTGGTGATTCCGCCACGGAGCATCCGCCGCTCCACCCGCAGGCTGGGAGGGGATCCGGGTGTCATCGCAACCCCACTTTGACGCTGCTGTCAGCGGCCCGCACTGATTGCAGGGTCCTGGAAGATTGACGGGATCGGCAGGGTGGCGAAGTGGTCGAAGGGCCACAGGACGAGCACCACTCGGCCGACGATGTTGTCCACGGGGACAGATCCGTCATTCGCCGTCAGGTGGAAGCGCGAGTCGCGTGAATTCCCGCGATTATCGCCCATCACGAAAATCGAGTCAGGAGGGACTTCCACGTCGAACCGCACCTGATCGGTAGGGCCGATGATGTAGGCCTCATTGAGCGGGACCCCGTTCAGCACGATCCGACCCTGAGCATCGCAGCACGCGATGCGGTCGCCGCCCACCGCGATGACACGCTTCACGAGGTCCTCCCCCGAGTCACTTGGCAGTAGCCCGACGAAAGTCATAACCGACCGGACCTGCCCGCGAAACCCGAGTTCCCTGGGTGGGGGCGCGGGAAGCCAGTCACCCGGATCGCGGAAGACCACCACCTCGCCACGGGAAACCCCCGCGACCGTCGTGGTCACCTTCGAGGCGATAATCCGATCGCTGATCAGCAGGGTGTCCTCCATGGAGGCACTCGGGACGTAAAAGGCCTGAACCAGGAAAGCCCGGACGAGGGCGGATAGCACCAGGGCAGACACCACGATGATGCCCACCTCGCGCAAACCCCGCCAGAAGCCATTTGCCTGCTTCTTGGGCCGCGCATGTCGTCCCCGAACACCGGGCTCGTAGTAGGGGGCTCCGGAATACTGAATCGAGGTGTACGCCGAGCCCCCGCGAGAGTCCTCGTCGCGAGCGGATACCGCCATCAGCTCGTGCCTGAGGCGGCCGTGACATCTGCGAAAGTGCTCGGAATGGGAACGCTCCCCAGACGATTGAAGGGCCACAGAACGTTCATCGCGCGGCCGACCACCATCGATTCGGGCACCATCCCCCCACCCGGATCACCCAGGTGGGAGCGCGAGTCCGCGCTATTGGACCGGTGGTCGCCCATGACCCACATCATGCCTTCCGGCACGACCACATCGAATGACTCGGTACTCGGCGCGTCGCCAGCAAACAGGTACTCCGATTCGTCCAGCGGCACTCCGTTCACGGTAAGGCGGCCCTGAGCATCGCAACAGGCAACACGATCACCGCCCACCCCGATGACCCGCTTGATGAAGTCCGTTCCCTCGGGCGGAGCCAACCCGACCGAGCGCCCCAGCCACGAGACCGCGCCGGTGACCGGATTGGCCGCCGACTGTTCAGTGGCCGGCACGAATGAGTCGGTACCGTCGAAAACCACCACGTCGCCGCGTTCGATCGGCCTCAGGTGATACACCACTCGGTTGACCAGCACGCGATCACCGACCTGCAGTGTGTTCTCCATCGACCCCGAGGGTATGGAGAAGGGCTTCGCTATGAAGGTGGTGATGAGGACGACCACCCCGAAGCAAGCCAGCAGCGTGACGGGCAGGTCCCACCACGGCTGTCGGGAATCACTCGCCACGGGCGAATCCAGACCCCTCAAAGGCCCTAGGACTTCGCGGGGACGTTGTCCCGCTTCTCGCGGATCTTGGCCTTCTTGCCACGCAGATCGCGCAGGTAGTAGAGCTTGGCTCGCCGGACATCGCCGCGGGTGACAAGTTCAATCTTCTCGATGATCGGCGTGTGGAGCGGGAAGATGCGCTCAACCCCGACGCCGTAAGAGACCTTCCGGACGGTGAATGACTCGGTGACGCCGCTTCCGGCCCGAGCGATGACGACGCCTTGGAAGATCTGCACACGGGTCTTGTTGCCCTCGACTACCTTGACATGGACCTTGAGGGTGTCACCGGCCCGAAATGCGGGGATGTCGTCCTTGATCGATGCGGCGTCGATTCCGTCAAGCGTCTTCATCTCGTCATTCACTTCCTGCAGGCGCCACAGGACGCCCACGGTGTGGGGTTCGTTGGACGACCGGATGGCCGCTAAGAGCCTCATGAACGCTCCCCTGTGGCGGGGCGCCCTCGCTCAAGGCATTGAGTCTGCCACAGGCCATCAGCGCACCCAAATCCACCTGGGGCAGGCGCGGGTACGGCGGGGCCGACTCAGGCAGGTTCGCTCAGATCTGGACGGTGCCGAGCGGTTCGCTCAGCCGCCTGATCGGCCCGCCACTCGTCGATACGACCGTGATGGCCCGACAGGAGAACCTCGGGGACGTCCAGCCCTCGCCATTGAGCGGGCTTGGTGAACACCGGACCCTCCAGCAGCCTGGCCATCGCACCGGGAGCGAAGGAGTCCTCGCGAACACTTGCGTCATTGCCCACGACCCCGGGGACGAGCCGAACCACGGCCTCGACCATCACCAAGGTGGCGGATTCACCCCCCGCAAGGACGTAGTCGCCAATCGAGACCTCGCGGACACCGGCCCAGTCCGCGCGCGAGGCGTAGTGCCGGGCGACCCGGGCATCGATGCCCTCGTAACGGCCGCAGGCGAACACCAGCCACGGGTCTTGCGCCCACTCCTGGGCCATTGCCTGATCGAAGGAACGACCCGACGGTGTCGGCACGACGAGCACTGGGCGCATGTCTCCACCGCTGACAGCGATGGAGTCAAGTGCCTCTCCCCAGGCCACCGGGCTCATCACCATCCCCGGCCCGCCGCCGTACGGGGTGTCGTCAACGGTTCGGTGCCGATCCTTGGTCCAGGTACGCAGATCGTGGATGCGCAGGTCAACCAGGCCCGACTCCACCGCCTTGCCAACAAGGGACAGCCGCAGCGGGGCAAGGTAGTCCGGAAATATGGAGACGACGTCTATCCGCATGAGACGCCTGCCCCGTCACTCGGCATCGTCTAGCAGCCCGGGCGGCGGATCGATCACAATCCGCCGGCCGACGGGATCGACAACGGGGACGATGGCCCGCACGAAGGGCACGAGCACCTCACGCTCGTC